>LBCX01000246.1 GCA_001657575.1 Bacteroidales bacterium Barb4 | reverse complement strand
AAATAATTTTACTTTTGCCCGCGAATTTATTCCCTGACTCTAACTGTCCTTAACAAGGTTTTACCCCTAACAGGGTTTCAAACCCTGTTAGGGGTTTGGGGTTAGTTATATAACACAACACACGGATTATGATACGGAAAGTTACAGCGCCTTTCAGGCTTATGACATTGCTGGTGGCATTTGTCATGTTTACAAACAGCGTTTGCAGCGGGCAAAACGCGGAGGATGATACGTTTGTTTTGGTGCCGTACAGCTTGGATGGCGTGAGCACTGAGCTTTCCGGTGTGGCTTACGGCTTAATCGGCACGGTGAGTGCAGAGGCAATAGCACTTATTATTCAGGGTATATTTAGTGCCAGGTTCTATGCCGCTGTTAAAGCTGTTAAGGTTGCACATCAACAATATATAAACCTTTTCTTTAATGCCATACCTGGTTGGGATGTACCCGCAGCTGCAGAGAGTGCAGCCCGAGCGGCTGCGCATACGGCAAATATAGCGCAGGCGACTGCAGGGGTGGTTGTAGTCTTCGTAGGCCTGGCTGTTATTGGTATGTTAATCGCATTCACAGTAGAAATCATAAAATCCTATCCTGAATATTCGGCGCCTTATGATGTTTCAACCCCGCTGCGTGCCATATATCGGGATCATTCCCTGGACAGGTTTGGTTTATACTTTGATGAACATGCTACGGAAACACACAATATTTGGAGCCCACGTGGACATCCGCACTATTATTCCATCCAACATTCAGGCAATAAAAAGAAATTCGATGCAGCGGGATACAGGAACTTCATGAATGATAAGGAAACATTCAACAATACCTTCTTTATTTACGAGGAAGCATTTCGCAAAACAACAGGCATAAAAAACAATTTTGTCGTTCCTCCCCACCTGAATTATATCGGCGACGATGCCTTCAGGGATTCGGATCTTGAATCGATTGATTTTACACGGGATTCTGCAGTTGCCGTTATCGGCGCGGGCGCTTTTCAAAATACAAGGGTACCCGTCATTGATTTAAGCCGGCATTTCGCTCTTGGCTCGCTCGGTATGGCTTGCTTTGCCGACAACCCCAACCTGCATACCTTAAAATTGCCGGGCACTATAGCAGGCATCGGCGCGTTTTTCCTTAAAAATACGCCCAAGCTGGAAACCGTTGAAGTGGGCTGGGACAGCGGCAGACAAACGGAAGCAATTAAAGATAATCTGCCTGCATTCAGCAATATTTTTGAAGGTAAAAAGCTGCTGATTCCCTTTGGAAGTTTTGACCAGTATTACCGGTGGTACGGCGCCACCCGTAAATTTTTGGGAGGTGATTTTCTGCTGGCGGAAAACCTTCCTTATATATGGGTGGTGGGGGCAGAGAGGGAAGGCGGTCCCCAGATTAAAAGCGGCAGCAATGTGGTGAGCGACGACTTTGTTTACCGCTTGACAACCGATATGACCAGACAGCCGCTGATAGAGAGCATAGCAAATATTGATGTAACGGGAAAACACTTCGGCCCAGGAGATTATGACGCAATTGACAAAGATTACCCAGTAATGGGAGGAGAAATCCTTACAAAAGGAGACAAAAAACGCCTTAAGGCTCAATGGGATGTGATAAACGGAATAAAAACCGAAGAGGCAATTGCATACGAGAAAGATAAGGATTCCAATATTTTATATGCACTGCACCTGCTCACAAAACAGGCAGGAATAATACCGAATGAATTTATCAAAAAAAGCGGGACGCTGATCATCCGGTCAAACAAAATACGTTACAGCAATCCTGCCGTTGATGAAGGCGAGTTTACGATTGATTTTTCTTCAATATCCGCTTCTCCTAAAGAATACAAGCCAGAAAACGTGGCGGTAGAGATGGAACATGTGCCCGACGGCATGTTAAGCACCGTAACCGGGCATCCCGCCTTTACTTTTACGGACAAGGTCAAAACGATCGGCAGGGGAGTAGTTACTGCTCCCGAGGATGTCTATTTCGACTGGCGTATAAAAATCGACAGTGTAAACGACAGGGCTTTTGGCGAAAATACCCGTATTCATGTAATAAATTATGACGGCAAACGGGAAGACTTTACTTATTTTGATTTCCACTTCACCCGTATCGGGGGGGGCAAAATCATGCCGCTGCCGGGAATGACGGAGGAGGAGTTGAGACGGAAGACGGTGGACGGGGTAACCTACGAATATGTGAATGATAAAAAATGCCGAGTCTTCAAAATAGTCGGCGAGCATGTGGCTCTTTTGCCTGAAAAGGAAATTTCGGGCAGCGTTTATTCAGCGCCTGTCGAGCCTGCCGAGCTTCCGGGGCTTTTCAAGGGGAACAAAGTGGTTGAAACCGTAAGGCTTGGCGATCATATCAAGGCATTGCCGGACGGTGCTTTCAAGGCTTGCCCGTTTCTGGAATCAATAGAACTGTCGAACTCCGTGGAACGGATCGGAAAAGAGTGTTTTTCAGGCGACGGCAGTCTGATTACCCTGCCGCTTCCGGCGGACGGCAGGGTTGAGAATCTTCCGGAGAAAGCGTTTTACGGTTGTACCGCATTAAGAAACTTCACGTTACCCGCTTCCGTTCAATCGGTCGGCGAAAAATCCTTTTCCGGTTGTATTTCATTAAAGGAAGTCACGCTGACTCCTGCCGTCCGATCCATCGGCAAGGGTGCTTTTGAAGGCTGCACGCGCCTGGCTGCCCTGTGGCTGCCAAGCCTGCCGTCCGTCACTGTCGGAGCCGGTGCCTTTGCCGGAGTGTCTCCTTCTTTTACGACGCATATACCCAAGGGTTCGGAGGTGCATTACGGATATGCGGGCGACGGCTCGGCGAGCGACTACTGGCAGGGATTTCCGATTGCTCCCAATTACTATGCGGTTACCGCCGACGGCAACTACTGGAAGGAGGGAAACGTAAGCGGCAACAGCAGGGAACGTGACTTTGCCTACGGGACAGACAGGTTTCTGGAGGCTGTTCCCGCCGAGGGCTATCGTTTTGTGAAGTGGACAAATGCGGCGGGCGACAGCCTGTCTGCCGGCAATCCCCATACGCTTACGGTGAGAGGCGACACGACAATATGGGCGCATTTTACGAAAGGCCTGTATCGGGTGTATCTGTCTGCCGCCGAGAACGGCCGGATAAGGGGGGGCGGCGGCGACTATGTGCATAATGCACAGGTTCAGATAGAGGCGGAAGCGGATGCGGGGTATCATTTTGTGAAGTGGACAAATGTGGCGGGCGACAGTGTTTTCTCGCGGAATCCCCATACGGTAGCGGTGAAAAGCGACCTGTCGCTGCAGGCGCATTTTGCGGGAAATCCGTATCAGGTGCATTTGTCTGCCGTCGGATACGGCCGGATAAAGTCGGGCGAGGGCAAGCGTGCCTATCATACGCAGGCGCGGGTAGAGGCGGAAGCGGACGAGGGTTTTTATTTTGTGAAGTGGACAAATGCGGCGGGCGACAGCCTGTCTGCTCAAAATCCCTATACGTTCAGGGTGGAAGGCGAGACGGAAATGCAGGCGCATTTTGCGAGAAGCCTGTATCGGGTGAGCCTGTCCGCTGCCGGACACGGTGAGGTGTCGTCGGAGGGCGGCGTGTATCCGTATTATGCGGAGGTAGAGGCGGAGGCTTTTCCGGATGCGGGTTATTATTTCACGAAGTGGACGGATGAGGCGGGAAAGCTCGTGTCTTCCATGAATCCATATACATTTGCGGCGAAAAGCAGCATGGCGTTGCGGGCGCATTTTGTGGCGAACCCGTATCAGGTGAGTTTGTCTGCCGAAAACGGCAGGATAAAGTCGGGCGACGGCGCGTATTCGCGCGGGGCAACGGTGAAGATAGAGGCGGAAGGCGATGCGGGGTATCACTTTGAGAAGTGGACGGACGGGGAGGGCAACAGTGTTTCCGCTGCCAATCCCTATACGTTTGCCCTGAAGGGGTGGACGGAGCTGACGGCGGTGTTTGCGAAGGAAAACCTGACAGAAACCGCGACAGGTTTTGAACCCCTAACAGGGTTTGAAACCCTGTTAGGGGTAAACGTGTATTATACGGAAGGCGTGCTGCATCTTGTCAATCTGGAAGGGTATTCCATTTCGGTCAGCACGATGAAGGGGGAAAGGGTGCTGCTATTTACGGCGGGCGGCGATCATGCCGAATATGCGGCGGCGTTGCCTGCGGGGGTTTATATACTGAATGGGGCGAAGGGGAAGGAGAAGGCTGTGGTGAGGAAGTTTATGGTGAAGTAAGGGAGTCCTGCAAGGACGCCGGATTTCAGCCCGACGTAAAGCGAAGCGGCACGTCGGGTAGCGGAATGTGGGGTCAGCGGAATGTGGGGTTACGGGATGGGCGACCCAATGAAATCCTGAAAGGATGAAAGAATATATCGTTCTTTCAGAACTCTCTTGCCATT
>LBCX01000245.1 GCA_001657575.1 Bacteroidales bacterium Barb4 | reverse complement strand
TTTAAAGAACAATACAAATACAAACGATGATTGACAATGCAACATATATGACTCTCTCTACTATCGTCCATATAACCCCACATTCCGCTTCGCTGCATGTGGGGCTGAAATCTGATGTCCCTTCGGGACTCTTGACTGCTTAACCGCTTTGACTATATTAACTGCTCTAACTACCCATAAACACATTCATTCGTTTAAATAATAATAACATGCCACTGATTATTCCAAAGAACTACGTGCAGAGGCTGATGCCTGAGATTACGGAACAGGCTATCTGGCTGCTAAAAAATGACTTTCAGGAGAAGCTGTCGAAGGAGCTGAAGCTCCGCCGCATCACCGCTCCGCTGTTCGTGCTGTCGGGCACGGGGATTAACGATGACCTGAACGGCGTTGAACGTCCCGTCCGCTTTCCCGTTGCCTGCATCGGCGACCGTCCGGCGGAAGTCGTCCATTCCCTTGCCAAATGGAAGCGGATCAAGCTGGGTGCTTACAACATCCCTGCCGGCTACGGACTGTTTACCGACATGAACGCCATCCGCAGCGATGAAGACCTTGACAACATCCATTCCCTCTACGTTGACCAATGGGACTGGGAAAAAACCATCCGCAAGGAAGACCGCAACCTTGACTACCTAAAAAAGATTGTCCGCCAGCTCTACGCCATCCTCAAAGATACGGAGCAGACGGTTTATGAACGCTATCCGCACATCACGCCCTCCCTGCCGTCGGACATCACGTTCTTTCACTCGGAAGAGCTTCTCCGCATGTATCCCACTCTTACGCCGCGTGAGCGCGAAGCGAAGGTTACCGAAAAGTTCGGTGCCGTCTTTGTCATCGGTATCGGCGGAATACTGAGCAACAGCGAAAAGCACGACGGTCGTGCTCCCGACTACGACGATTGGAGTTCGTCAAACGCCGAAGGCTTCAAGGGTCTCAACGGCGACATTATCCTTTGGAACGATGTTCTCGGCATACCCTTTGAACTCTCTTCAATGGGTATCCGTGTGAACAAGGAAGCACTGACGCGGCAGTTGGACATCTGCGGCTGTCCCCAGCGCAAGGAACTTGCCTTCCACAAAGCCCTGCTCAACGACGAGCTTCCCCTCTCCATCGGCGGAGGCATCGGGCAGAGCCGCCTCTGCATGTACTTCCTCAAAAAGGCGCATATCGGCGAGGTGCAAGCCTCTGTCTGGCCGGAAGACCAGATTGAGCAGTGCCGCAAAAACAATATTTACTTGCTCTAATCATTAAAACAAATATCTATCATGGCAAAATTAAGATTCAATGTAGTAGAGTCCGCTTTCAAAAAGAAGGCTAAGGACGTAACCCCGCCTGCCGGCACCACCTCCGACTATTTCGGTTCGCTTGTGTTCAACAAGGAAAAGATGTTCAAGTACCTTTCTACCGATGTGTACGCCAAGCTGACCGAAGCCATTGACAACAGTGTACCCCTCGACCATGCGACAGCCGAAAAGATTGCCGCCGGCATGAAGACTTGGGCATTGGAAAAGGGTGCCACCCATTATACCCACTGGTTTCACCCGCTGACCGAAGGGACTGCCGAAAAGCATGATGCTTTCGCCGAACCCGATGGCAAGGGCGGCGTCATCGAACGCTTCTCCGGCAAGTTGCTCATCCAGCAGGAACCGGATGCGTCCAGCTTCCCCAGCGGCGGTATCCGCAACACCTTTGAGGCTCGCGGCTACACGGCTTGGGATCCCTCCTCGCCCGCTTTCATTATGGACGATACGCTTTGCGTGCCGACCGTCTTCATCGCTTACACCGGCGAATCGCTTGACTACAAAGCTCCACTGCTCAAATCCATCGAAGCTGTCAACAAGGCTGCCGTGGATGTGTGCCACTACTTTGGCAAGGACGTGAAAAAGGTCTATTCCTATCTCGGATGGGAACAGGAATATTTCCTTGTGGATGAAGATTTGTTCGCTGCCCGTCCCGACCTTGCGCTTACAGGGCGGACACTGATGGGGCATGAAAGTTCCAAGAACCAGCAGCTGGACGACCACTACTTCGGCTCCATTCCTTCCCGCGTGCAGCAGTTTATGAAAGAGCTGGAAATAGAGGCTTGGAAGCTCGGCATCCCCGTGAAGACGCGCCACAACGAGGTTGCTCCCAACCAGTTTGAACTTGCTCCCGTCTTTGAAGAATGTAACCTTGCCAACGACCATAACCTGCTTATCATGGCTCTGCTGCGCAAGATTGCCCGCAGACACGGCTTCCGCGTACTGCTTCACGAAAAACCCTTCAAGGGCATCAACGGTTCCGGCAAACACAACAACTGGTCGCTCGGCACCGACACCGGCATCCCTCTCATGGCTCCGGGCAAAACGCCGAAGGAAAACCTGCGCTTCATCACCTTTGTGGTAAACGTGCTCAAAGCCGTACACCGCCACAATGCGCTGCTCAAAGCCAGCATCTCTTCCGCCACGAATGCTCACCGTTTGGGAGCCAACGAAGCACCTCCCGCCATCATCTCCAGCTTCCTCGGCTCACAGCTCTCTGCCGTGCTTGACCACTTGGCAAAGAGTGAAAACGAAGACTTCAACCTTGCCGAAAAGCAGGCTTTCCAATTGGACATCACCGGTATCCCCCAACTGTTTATCGACAACACCGACCGTAACCGCACCTCCTCCTTTGCCTTCACCGGCAACCGCTTTGAGTTCCGTGCCGTCGGTTCGTCTGCCAACTGCGGGGGCGCACTGCTTGTGCTCAACGCCGCCGTTGCCGAACAGTTGAAGGAGTTTAAGATTGAAGTGGACAAAAAGATTTCCTCCGGCAAGAAGCCCCTTGATGCCATCGTTGATGTGCTCCGCAAGGATGCCAAAGAAAGTGCAGCCATCCGTTTCGACGGCAACGGCTACAGCGAAGCATGGAAAGCGGAAGCCCTCAAACGCGGTCTGGACTGCGAAACGAGCGTGCCCGTCATCTTCGATGCCTACCTCACCCCCTCTTCCGTGAAGCTGTTCGAGTCCACCGGCGTAATGACCCACAAGGAGCTGGAAGCCCGCAACGAAGTGAAATGGGAGGTGTATACCAAGAAGATACAGATTGAAGCCCGCGTGTTGGGTGACCTCGCCATGAACCATATCATCCCGATCGCTACCCGCTACCAGACTTCGCTCATTGACAACGTCTATAAGTTGCGCGCACTTTTCTCCGAAGACGAAGCGAAACGCCTTTCCGCCAAGAACCTCGAAATCATTAAAGATATTGCCGAACGCACTATCTTCATCAAGGAAAAGGCGGACGAACTGGTGGAAGCCCGCAAGATTGCCAACAAAATCGAAGACGAGCGCGAAAAGGCGGTAGCCTATCACGACGAGATCGTCCCGAAACTGGAAGCCATCCGCTATCATATCGACAAGCTGGAGCTGGTTGTGGACGATCAGATGTGGACATTGCCGAAGTACAGGGAATTGCTGTTTATCAGGTAATTACCCATACGGTGTAGTTTGTTGCCTGTTACCCCACCAGTTGCGGGGTACGCAACCCCCCGATTGCGGGGTACGCAACCCCACAGTTGCGGGGTACGCAATCCCCCGATTGCGGGGGTCGCAATCCCACAGTTGCGGGGTACGCAACTGAACGGTTGCGGCACCCAACCCCTAACAGGGCTTCAAGCCCTGTTAGGGGTTAAAACTTTGCTGCCTTTTTCATGCCTGTGGTCGGCAGATTTACTGTTGATTTGTCAAAATAATCTACATTTGCGCCTGCAAATATTAAATACCGTACAATCATGGAAGAGAAAAAAGCAAGGAAGGAGAAGGAAGAAGGAAAGAAACTTGAGTTGTATATTTTTGATGAGAACGGCAGAAAGAAAAAGTTTAATTATCAGAGAAAATCGGACAAACTGTCACCAATAGGTGTTTGGATGAAAGAGCATCCCGAGGGCGTCGGAAAGATATTGGACAGGCGAGCTGCCATGAAATAAAGGCAGTATGGAGCGTTATCTTTTAGACACGAATATAGTGTTAACTTATCTGTTTGAGCCGGAGGCATTGGGTAAAAATACAGCAGAGTTGCTGGGCGATTACAATAACCAATTCTACGTCAGCACTGTTTCCATACAGGAACTGATACATCTGCACAAAAGAGATAAAATAGAAACCAACTGGAAAAAGACGGAGGATATTTTGCCTGCCATTGATATGGCTTTTGATATACTTCCCGTGAAGAAAGAGCATCTTATGACCTATTCAAAATTGTCCGCCGCGAAATCGCATAACGACCCTAATGATCATCTGATTATTTCCCAAGCCATTACGGAACGGATTACACTGATTAGTACGGATCGTGAATTCAGGCATTACACGAAGCAGAAATTGAACTTTATCTTCAGCAATTGAAATAAACCCCTAACAGGGTTCCAAACCCTGTTA
>LBCX01000244.1 GCA_001657575.1 Bacteroidales bacterium Barb4 | reverse complement strand
ATACACCTTGAAAACGTCGATTTCAGACTTGCTCAAATGTAATACACCTTGAAAACGTCGATTTCAGACTTGCTCAAATGTGATACACCTTGGAAACATCGATTTCAGACTTGCTCAAATGTGATACACCTTATTTATGCTATTTCATATTCCACCTTAGAAGGATTTTCCAATTACTCGGAGGCTTTCAGCATTTCAATCCCGACAATTTTACCCGAAGCGGAATAGTCTAAAATCATTCCGGGCTTCTCCTCGTCACTTTCATAAATCGGTTCATCGCTAAACGAAACATAAAGGATGTCTTGTTCTTTATCGTATTTTACTTTCATGGTATTTCTTTATTTTCGTTATTTTATAAAGAGTTACTATCATCATGGGGCACTTGTTTCTGTTAATAAAAACACGCATTGGTCTTTATCAATACCTCGCCTTAGCATTTGTTCTTCTGCGTGTTTTGAAAAAACAAACTTCATGGTATCAGGCATTGGCAACGTCGTCTAAAAGGTCTTCCACTTTGGTACTGAAAGGGGAGATGCCGTATTTGCCCATCAATTCGATGAAAGCACGCTTTGACAAATTGGCTAAGGAAGAAGCCTGACCGGCGGACAGCAGTTCGTCTTCGTATAATTTGGCTGCCAAGTAGGCAGAGTAATCGAAGGAAGGGAGCCTGTCCGTGTCCGGTATGTTTAATACGATTGTTCTCATTGTTTTATTGATTTGAATGCTGTTGCATATTGCCGTTGCCACCGTAGAGACACAAGATTTTGTGTCTCTACACAATCTCAATTCCTTGAAAATGCCTATTTCAGACTTGTTCACATTTAATACACTGCTCACCAAGCAGAACTTCGGCAAACTCGGCAAATACGGAGCAATGACCGGACGATTTGAGTTCTTCATATTTTTCTTTTGGGAAGTCATGTGGTATCAATGAATATAAGGACTTTTCGTTTTTACCGTATTCTCTCTCTGCCAATTTGAAAATCTCCCCGATTACTTTTGCCGGATGATAATAGGTTTTTTCGGGATCATTCTTATCTAAATCATACTTCAAATGACTGTTTTTAATAAAGTCGTTTGTCAACCCGATATTGAGAAATATATCTTTTATACCTAAAAGCCATGCTTCGGTTTCCATGATTGCAAAGAAGAAATGTATTTTATCATTACCAATCTTATCAATTTGTTCTTTAGTTTTTTCTTTGAAATGATTTATCACATCCCAATTTATAGTTTTTTTATCATTGTTCTTACGACAATACATTTCACCAAACATATCCCTCAATCCGATAATCTTGCTGTACCCCTTCTTTTCAAAAAGATCTTTTTCTCTTTTTACAATAGCAGATAATACCGAACCATCACCACCAACATCTATAATCAAATAGTAATTAGGTTCATCTTTCGTTCCGTGAACATGTAAAGGCTCTTGTAAATTGTCACTTCGCAATAAACAACGCTCTAACAGGACATTTTGATAATCATACATCCTCAATAGCAATTCTCGAACAAAAATAAGTTCAGTATTGCCTTCAACGAATACGGCAATCTTTTTCATCCTTGTATATCCTTTGTATGCCCTGCTATAAAATCCGATGCGAAAAAATCAAAGTTGCTAAGTCCGGTAAAATCAAAATCGTCAAACAACTTGGGATATTTCTCTTGGGTAATAACGTTTATCTTTGAGCCTTCACGTTGCAGGAGAATCCAATATTTCAAATCAACAACCTCCATTAGAAAACTGTCATTAGATGCAGTTATCAACTGTACCTTATGTTCCAAACAAAATTCATATAGTAATTTGCCGAGCTTGGTTGCACGGTTATAATCCAAGCCTTCGCAGAAGTCGTCAATTATGAGGGTTTGAGGCTGTTTAAGAGTTGAAAGATAGTTGACAAAAATCAAGAGGGATAATGCTCTTGAGATACCATTTGATAGCTGGGGAATACATAATTCATCAGCAACATCTTTTTCATGCAGCACTATTAATTTAAAATCTTTACCTATCTCTTCAATTCTAATATCTTCTATAAAATATTCTAAACTTTTCATTTGAGATAATAACTCTCCTATTGTGTTATCATCTAATTTTTCAAACATTGAAGTTATAGATTCCTTTGCAGACCCAATAGAAGAATCTACACCAAAATCAAACATATATAGTTCATCAAATAGTAATCCATAAGTATTTTCTGCCCAATAAATAATTTTCTCTATAAACGGATATGAAACTGTATCTCTTCTGACATGTAATATCAGTTTGTCAGTAGGAGGATTTATAGGTTCCTCTTCCAATGTTATTTTCTCTTTATTTCGTATCAGATATGGGATATTATCATAGAGAAGATGTTCAAAAGTCACAATACCTCGCTCATAAATATAGGAATAAGATAATTCTTTATTGTTGTCATCAATAAAATCAACATGAAATTCACAAGATACATTTTTCAACCATTTTTGTTGCTGTAATATAATCTTCACAAACTTATCTAATGCCCCTATTGTACGGGATTTCCCCACCGCATTTTGTCCTACAATAAGGCTTACTTTATTGAAGTTTATATCTAAATCCAAATCATCGGATTTATGGATAAATCTTTTAAGTTTCATGGCTTGTTATATATGGATAAGGTATTTATAACTGATGTTACACAGAAGTCCTGCAAGGACAGAAGATTTCAGCCCCACATGAAGCGTAGCGGTATGTGGGGTTAAGGGTGGCATCGTCAGGGAAGTCCTGATATGTATTGTTGCGGGAACAGCCAACGGCGTAATAGTGCTGTATAACATATACATTCTCAAGAAATGGCTTAAATTCTAACTGTTTTCTAAATTAGTTACTCTTCAACTTCTTCAAGAAATTCTGTTATTATTATTGGTTTTTCTCGAACAACCGCATTTTTATTATCAAGTGATTTCATTTCCATTCGCAAAACACCATATATATCAATCGAAAAATAAAATTCTAACCCTGCTTCTCCTGCCGGTTTAGGAGGTATCCCTCCTACTGTCATTGTTGTTAGCTGTGCATTCTCGCTTGCTTTCAGATTTTCGCCATAATGGATTGTTGAAGTAGCAGATGTTTGTTTATCAGATACTGTTTTACCCTGTTCTTTTTGGGAGATTGGTATCATATCGTCCTTTTTTATAATTTTTAAATATCTATCACCATTTAAACTTGCACCAATAGAATGTTTCAGTCTCCATTTTTTAGTTAAACCTAAATCATAGGCTTTTTTTTGAATTTCAATATTTTTAGGTACCACTTTAAATGCTTCTTCTACTATTTCTTTTCTCCCGGTTTCATGCGCTTTATAAACAATATCATTGATGAAAAAATCTTCCGCTTCAAGTAATTTAAAATCACTACCTGGATTTTTAATAGAATTGATGTCTTTATACTTTATTTTATCAACCTTTTCTACTAATAATTTCAATCGATCAAATTCATTTGTAAAAGCATCAATTATATCTTGTTCCTCTTCAATCAATAAAATATTTTCTCTATTTTTGTTTTCTGCATAGTAAGTCCAATTATATGACCCTGTTATTAGAATTTTATTATCAATAGCACAAAACTTATTATGCATTGGATTAATTCCATCTGAGAAATAAAAATTACCACCGGCATCAATAAATTCTTGAAATTGTAACCCTGTTTTTCTATTATTGATACAATCGTTATGTATAATCAATTCGACAGTTATCTTTTCTGATACTTTGTCCATTAGCTTCTGAAATAACTCTTCATTTGTAAACCAATAAACAGCAACAACAATCTTTTCAGTCGCTCTATCAAGTTCTGATAATATATTTTTTCTTATATCTTTAAAATGTGCTTTTATCATTGTTTTGCTAAAATTATTTCAACTATTTAAGATGTGCGTTATTCTTCTTTGTGTCGTCCTTGCAGGACTTCCTTTGTGGTATCGTTCTATTAACCCCACATTTCGCTTTGCTGCATGTGGGGCTGAAATCTTTTGCCCTTTCAGGGCTTGCGTAATCCCTAACAGGGTTTGAAACCCTGTTAGGGATGTACTAATTAACTACTACTTGCCTGCTTTGGCTACTGAAATCAATAGTCGCGTTGCATTTCGGCTATTTTCTTTTGGAGCTTTTTCATTTGTTCTTCTTGGAGGACTTTTTTGTATTCGATGGGGACGATTTGGATGAATTCGTCAATGTGGTGTTCCCAGCTTTTGAGGAGTTGGGCGGCGAGGGCACTGCCGGTGTGGTGGTAGTGCTTGCGGATGAGTTCGTGGAGTTCTTTGCGGGCGGAGGCGTCTTCGACGAGGGAGAGTTCGACCATTTCCATGTTGCAGTAGAAGTCGAAGTCGCCGGCTTTGTTCCACACGTAGGCTACGCCGCCGCTCATGCCGGCGGCGAAGTTGCTGCCAGTGGTGCCGAGC
>LBCX01000243.1 GCA_001657575.1 Bacteroidales bacterium Barb4 | reverse complement strand
CGAAGACAACACCAAAATATCCATCCGCCCTTCCGGCACGGAACCGAAAATCAAGTTCTACATCGAACTGCATACCCGCATAAACAGCATCGACGACATACCTGCTGCCGAAGCCGCTGCTATCGAGAAAGTCAGCCGCATTAAAGTGTCGTTGGGTATTTGAGCCATACCGACATAATCAATTTCCCGTTTGTTGTAGAGACGCAAGATTTTGCGTCTCTACGTTTGTTTGCGCTTGTATCCGTTCGTGATTGTTTACATTTGTCCGCGCTTCGGAGGGCAAATACCATCAACAACGTTGTGAAGCTATATAGTAATACCCATGTATTTCAGAGACGTCATCGGGCAGGAAGAAGTTAAAGCACACCTTATCCGGTCTGCCGAAACAAGCGTTATCCCCCATGCACAGCTTTTCACGGAAAGCGGCGGGGCGGGGGCTTTCCCGCTGGCGATGGCGTATGCCCGTTATCTGAACTGCCACAACCGATCAGCGACGGACGCTTGCGGGCAATGTCCCTCCTGCCGTAAATACGACGAACTGGTGCATCCCGACCTGCATTTCATTTTCCCAATGGTGGCAAGCAAGGAAAAGAAAAAGGAAGTGTGCGAGGACTATCTGCCCAAATGGCGCGAGTTCCTGCACGGGCGGCCTTATTTCACCATCGACCAATGGCTGGACGAGATGGAAGCGGGAAACTCGCAAGCCCTGATTTACTCCAAAGAGAGCGATGAAATCATCCGCAAACTGTCCCTCAAAATCTATGAAGCGGACTACCGTGTCATGCTCGTATGGCTGCCCGAAAAGATGCACCCCGTATGCGCCAACAAACTGCTGAAAGTCATCGAAGAGCCGCCGGCAAACACCCTCATACTCATGGTTTCCGAATCGCCTGACCTCGTACTCGGCACCATTCTCTCGCGCTCCCAACGCATACACGTCCGTCCGATACAAACCGAAGCTCTGACTGCCGCCCTCATCGACCAGTACAAAATAGAACCTGACAACGCCCGCTACATCGCCCGTCTCTCCGCCGGCAGCTATATCCGCGCCGCCGATGCCCTCAGCCTGAGCGAAGAAAACAGCTTTTTCCTCGAACAGTTCAAAGCCATGATGCGCAACTCATGGGCGCGAAACGTGAAGGGAATGAAAGCAATGGCTGACGCCCTGTCCGCCATCGGGCGGGAGAGGCAAAAGAATTTCCTCGCCTATTGCCAGCACCTGATACGTGAGAACTTCATCTGCCGCTTCCAATCCCTCGAACTGAACTACATGAACCGCGATGAAACCTCTTTCGCCACCAACTTTTCCCCATACGTCAACGAGCGCAACGTATTCGACCTTATGGACGAGCTGACAAAAGCCGAATTGCACATTTCCCGCAACGTAAGCCCCAAAATGGTCTTCTTCGACCTCGGTCTGCGAATCACCGCACTTATAAAAAAGTAAAGATGACAACCGCGCAACAAGAAACGCTTTCCTCGCCTCTGTCTCCCGTCATGATAGAGACAAAAGGGATTATAAAGAGCTTCGGCACTCTGCAAGTCTTGAAAGGCATTGACCTTACGATCCGGAAAGGTGAAATAGTTGCCATAGCCGGCCCCAGCGGAGCAGGAAAAACCACTCTGCTACAAATCATCGGCACACTTGATTCCCCCGATGCCGGACAACTGACCATCAACAACACCTCTGTCCGGGCAATGAATGACAAACAGTTGTCCGCCTTCCGCAACCGCAACATCGGCTTCGTCTTCCAATTTCACCAGCTGCTCCCCGAATTTACTGCCCTCGAAAATGTCATGATCCCTGCCCTCATTGCCCGCGAGTCCTCTTCATCAGCAGAGAAAAGAGCCAAAGAGCTGCTGGACTTCATGAACCTCTCCGACCGCATGAGCCACAAACCTGCCCAACTCTCCGGTGGGGAAAAACAGCGCGTTGCCGTCGCCCGCGCCCTCATAAACAACCCCGCCGTCATCCTCGCCGATGAGCCTTCCGGCAGCCTTGACACTGAAAACAAGGAAGGTTTGCACACCCTCTTTTTCGACTTGCGCGAAAAAATGAACCAGACATTTGTTATCGTTACGCACGATGAACAGCTGGCGGCACATACTGACAGGTTGATACATTTGCGCGACGGGGTGATAGTCGGCTAAAGCGAATAAAATCCATGAAAAACAGCCTCTTCACAGCCGGCGTTCTCCTCCTTTTCTCTTCCTTTGCGCCCTTTACGGCAAAGGGGCAGGGTGAATTGTTGTATTATTGTACGGATGAAGACCGTGCAGTCTTCAACCGTTACCTGTCCGCCATGCAACAGAAGCGGAAACTGCCAGCTGAAGAGTTGCTTGTTGAAACCGCCCGCTTCTTCCTCGACACGCCCTACGTTGCCGCCACACTGGAAAAGGAGCCAGAAGGATTGGTTGTCAATCTGCGGGAAATGGATTGTTTTACATTCGTGGAAAATGTGATTTGCCTTGTGCGCACCGTGCAGGAAGACCAATCCTCGTTTGAGAGCTTCTGCCGCAACCTGCGCACTTCGCGCTATCGGGAAAGCATCATTACCGATTATACCGATCGTTTGCACTACACCACCGACTGGATCTATGAAAGCGAGCAAAAGGGCTTCCTCAAAGACGTGACACGGGATATGGGTGGCGAACTGCTCCCCTTGTCGCTCTCTTTCATGTCTGCCCATCCGGACAGCTACCGCCAACTGAAAGGCAATCCCGCCCGAATACGGCAGACAGCCGAAAAGGAGAAGGAAATAAGCAGCCGCCCTCATTATTATATATCCGCGGCGGCTGTCGAACGCTCGCTTGGCGAAATGCACAACGGCGATATAGTTGGTTTCGTGTCAAGCGTTGCGGGGTTGGATTTGTCACACGTCGGCATTATTTATAAGAAAGGAGAGAAACTAACCTTTATCCATGCCTCTTCCGTACTTAAAAAAGTGATTGTAAATGAAGAGCCGCTGGCTGCCTACGTAAAGCGCATGAAAAGCAATAAGGGGGTGATGATTGTCCGGTTTATAAAATAATAATTATATGGAACAACATTCATTCGAGAAAATTCGCTGTTTGATTATCGGGTCAGGACCCGCCGGATATACCGCCGCCGTTTATGCGGCGCGTGCCAATTTGAAGCCCGTGCTTTATGAGGGAATGCAGCCCGGCGGGCAGCTGACGATTACCACCGTCATAGACAACTTCCCCGGTTATCCTGAGGGTGTGTCGGGCACGGATATGATGGAGGATTTGAAAAGGCAGGCTGCCCGATTTGGCGCGGACATCCGCCCCGGCGTTGCCACGTCGTGCGACTTTTCGACATCGCCGTTCAAGGTGGTAATCAACGGGGAGAAAACGGTAGAGGCGGAAACCGTCATCATTGCAACCGGTGCGGCGGCGAAGTATCTGGGACTTCCCGACGAGGTGAAGTATGCCGGATCAGGCGTGTCCGCCTGCGCTACTTGCGACGGTTTTTTCTACCGCAAGAAACGGGTTGCCGTGGCAGGCGGAGGCGATACAGCTTGCGAGGAGGCGTTGTATCTGGCTTCTCTGGCGAAACAGGTGTATATGATTGTGCGCAAGCCGTATCTCCGTGCCTCCAAAGCGATGCAGGAGAAGGTCTTTGCCGCACCCAACATCACCGTCCTCTTTGAGCATAACACGCTGGGACTTTTCGGAGAGCAAGGCGTGGAAGGTGTGCATTTGGTCAGGCGACAGGGCGAGGCGGACGAGTCCTTCACGGACATCGCCGTTGACGGCTTCTTCCTTGCCATCGGTCATACGCCCAACTCAACCCTTTTCAAGGATTGGCTGGAAACCGATGAAACGGGCTACATCAAAACCCTCAACGGAACAACCCGCACCAACATCCCCGGCATATTCGCAGCAGGCGATGTAGCCGACCCTGTGTACCGGCAAGCTGTCACCGCCGCCGCTTCCGGCTGCAAGGCAGCCGTAGAGGCGGAACGGTTTTTAATTGGTAAGGCGTAAGCGCAACGTTTCCAACGCCTTTCCATTGAATCCCTGACAGGGTTTAAAACCCTGTCAGGGATTCGGTGTGTTTTGTGACAGCAAGTACCACATTAATTTTTCAAAAACAAGAACTCTTCCATTATTTTAACGCAATACAATAAAAAAATGCAGTTGAATGCTATCTGTTATGGATTTTTGCCAACGGTTACAGATTTCTGCCAGATGTTACAGATAACTGAAAACGGTTACGGATTTCTGCCAGATGTTACGGATTTCTGTCAGATGTTACGGATAACTGAAAACGGTTATGGATTTCTGCCGGACGTTACAGATAACTGAAAACGATTGTGGATTTCTTCCGGATGTTACGGATAACCGCAAACGGTTACAGATAGCCGCAGGATGTTACAGATAGCCGCAGGATGTTACAGATAGCC
>LBCX01000242.1 GCA_001657575.1 Bacteroidales bacterium Barb4 | reverse complement strand
GCTTGCAGGATGTCCCGAAGGGACAAGAGATTTCAGCCTCACATGAAACGAAGCGGAATGTGGGGTCAATAGAACAGTTACAAGTAAGTTCTGAAAGAACGACCGGATATTTATTGCATTTTGCCTTTGTATAGTTCTTTCAGAACTTTCCTGACGGCATTGTCCCTAAACCCCACATTCCGCTTCGCTGCATGTGGGGCTGAAATCTTACATTCCTTCGGAATGTGTGTAATATCCTTATAGTTACGTCTCTTATATCGAACTCACGTTAATTTAAAAAAATACCTGTAGGACAAGAGCGGGTAAAATGCCTCTTTGAACCTGTCCGTTTTACGGAAATTTACTTTGCAAATCTTATCCGGTCAAAAAGACAGGTACAGCTTGGAAAAGAGACAATACAAAGCCGTATCGGATATTGGATACTTGAAAAACTAATCAACTTTTGATGCAGTTGCCCTGGTTTGCTTTGTGTAATGTATAGTTGTATGGATAATAATTCATAGTTTTGCCGCTAGAATCCACACTGCAAAATTAGTGAGGAATACGTTTATAAAGGATACGTTTACTGTTCGTATTCCGGAGACTGTGAAGTATGAAAATATCAACTATCACTGTAAATGCTCTTTCGGACAGTTGTTTTTAACAGCTCTGCCAAAGTTCGTATAATCATTGAATAAACGTATTGCAGAGAATAAAGCGATTTATTATTCTGATAATATTCTTCATTTGGAAAAATTGGACGGTTTTACGGCTACGGTATATACTATCGGCGGTCAGATACGTTCCAAATTTAATTCCGAACCGGTTAAATATACAGATTTGCAGAAAGGCATCCATATTATTTCCTGCCTGAAAGGAAATGAAAGGTTTATTGAAAAAGATTGTAGTGAAATCATTCCCAAGCCCATGTATTTTTTAGAAACAGAGGACGTAGTCAAACAGTTTGCCGCCCATCTGGCGTTGGACAAGGTCAGTATCCGCGTTCCGCAAGGCAAAATATTCGGGTTGCTTGGGCCTAACGGTGCGGGCAAGACTACGCTGATTCGCATTATCAACCGTATCACTGCTCCCGACAGCGGTACGGTGCGCTTCAACGGTCGCCCTTCGCAGGCGGATGATGTGTACCGCATCGGATACCTGCCCGAAGAGCGGGGGCTGTACAAGAAGATGAAGGTCGGCGAACAGGCTGTCTATCTGGCACGGCTCAAGGGGCTGTCCCGTCAGGAAGCCCGCAAACGGCTCACGAGCCGCTTCGAGCAGTTTGACATCATGCCCTGGTGGAACAGGAAGCTGGAGGAGCTTTCCAAGGGCATGCAGCAGAAGGTGCAGTTTATCCTTACGGTCATACACAATCCCGACCTGCTTATCTTTGATGAACCGTTCAGCGGTTTTGACCCCATCAATGCCGAACTGCTCAAGCATGAGATTCTGGAGCTTAAAAGGGCGGGGCATACCGTTATCTTTTCCACTCACAACATGGCATCGGTGGAGGAGCTGTGCGATGAGATTGCTCTTATCAATCGCTCCCGCGTCGTGCTGTCGGGAGATGTGGACGAGGTGCGCTCCCGCTATAAGCCTGACAATTACCTTATCCGTGTCCGCAATTTGTCCGCCGGTTTATCCGGCATCTGCACCGTGCTGTCTGAGGAAACGAAAAACGGCTTTGTCGAGCTGCGCGTACACAAGGAAGGCATTAGCAACTCCGAGCTGCTTGCCGCCTTGTCCGGCAAATGCGAAATCCTGTCCTTCAATGAAGAAATCCCCTCGATGAACGATATATTTATCAATGCGGTATCCGCCTCCAACACGTTACAGCCATGAGCAAAACAGGATTAATCGCCAAGCGTGAATATCTGTACCGCATCCGCAAGCGGTCGTTTCTGCTGCTGACCTTTCTCATGCCTTTCCTTCTGGCGACGGTTGTTTTTGTTCCCAGCAAGCTGGCTTCGATTCAGGGAAACGAGGTGTATGGCGTCGCCGTTGTGGATGCTACCGGCAAGTATGCCCCCCTGTTTGAAGACACAAAAACGTACCGCTTCATCCGGCAAGACGGCAAAAGCCTCGAGGACTACCGCACCGCCCCCGACAAGGGACTGTTTGCCGTTTTAAACATCACTGCCGACCTGCTTGAACAGCCCAACGCTGCTGCCCTCTACTCTGAAAAGCAGGTGCCGGAAGACCTCACCCGCCTGGTGAGCCACACCATCCGCACCCGTTTGGAGGCAGACAAGCTGGCTACATTCAACATCCCCGACCTGAAGGAAATCATTGCTGAAAGCAAGGTCGCCTTTGACGTGCAAACCATCAAATGGAGCAGTGACGGCAGCGAAAAGGTATCATCCGCGCAAGTGGCTTCCGTTGTAGGTACGATTTCTACCTTCCTTATCTATATGTTTATTCTCCTCTACGGCGCAATGGTCATGCAGGGGGTGATGGAAGAGAAAACCAGCCGCATCGTGGAGCTGATGATTTCTTCCGTGCGCCCGTTTGAGCTGATGATGGGGAAAATCATTGGCATCGGCTGCGTGGGGCTTACGCAACTCTTTCTGTGGGGGGTAATGACGGCAGGGCTGCTTGCTGCGGGCAATTACATCTATATGGGCAATCTTGGATTGGATGCCGGCATCCTTGCCATGCTAAGTGCCATCAACTTTGCGGAAACAGGCGGTTGGTTCATCATTTTCTTTATCGGGGGATATATGCTGTATGCTTCCGTGTTTGCTGCTATCGGTTCGGCGGTGGACAGTCAGGAAGATACGCATCAGTTTATGACACCCGTTACCTTCTTGCTGGTCTTTGCGCTCTATGCCGGCATACACAGTCTGAAAAACCCCGACGGGCCTCTTGCCTTCTGGTGTTCCATGATACCGCTCACCTCTCCCATCGTAATGATGGTACGCATCCCTTTTGAGGTACCTCTGTGGGAGAAACTCCTCTCCGTCCTCATCCTGTATGCCTCCTTCACCGGCATTACATGGCTCTCCGCCAAAATATATCGTGTTGGCATCCTCATGTACGGTAAAAAGCCTGACCTGCAAGAGATGATTAAGTGGATACGCTTCAAATAGCCATAAGAAACAGGTTATCGCATGATAAACAAACGCTTCTCCGTGCCCGCTGAACTCCCTGAGCGATATAGTGCCGAACAATGTCGTAACGGCGGCGGGCAACAACTCGAACATGTTGCAGGTCATCTTTTTCGCTGTCTTCTTCGCCGTTGCCGCCCTGCTGATTCCGCCGGAGAAAGCCAAGTCTGTCATTGCCCTCTTTGAGGGGCTGAATGATATTATCCTGAAAATGGTGGACTTCATCATCCGCCTGTTCTCGCAGCATATGGTGAGGGATTTTACCCGTACCATGTATCCGGTGCAGCTTTTCGCCTTTACTACCAGCAGCAGTGCTGCCATACTGCCGGTCACCATGAAAGCCGTTGAAAACGACCTTCACGTATCCAAAGAAACAGCTTCTTTCGTCCTGCCCGTCGGTGTTACCGTCAATATGGACGGCACTGCCTGCTATCAAGCCATTGCCATTCTCTTCATCGCCAAGTCCTGGGCATTGACCTGACCCTTTCGCAAATACTGACCGTTCTGTTCATGACCGTCCTCTCCTCCATCGGCACGCTAGGCATACCGGGCGGCACTTACGTTATTTTGGCAATGGTGCTCATCTCTGTCGACATCCCTGCCGAAGGTCTGGCACTGATTATCGGCATTGACTGCCCTCTTGACATGCTGCGCACCGCCGTCAATGTAACCGGCGACGCCACCGTTGCCTGCATGATAGACAAGAAATAAACGCTTGCAAATGTCCCGCAGGGTAGGATGTCCAAAATATCAAATCCCCTGTTTCATCCGGCAAGTGTAGTCATCCTCTTAACCGCAAGATTATCCGTAAGACTGCCTTTCGTCCAGCTCTCCAAATCCTTCATAAAAACACCCTCAGGACAACGCCTGAACTCAACCGCGGAAGGCCGGTCTTTGTCACTTGTCCGCGTGAGTAATGGCAAAATCAAAACATAGGCAGTCACCCCGTGCAGCGGATTCCCCGACCGCAAACCTGCAGCAGCCAAAAAGGGATTCTGTTATATCGCTTGAAGCATTCCATTTTGACAGACCTTCCGACTTTATCCGCTTCAATATACCGTTTACAAAGCCGAAGGGTATTGTTAATTTAATATAGTCAATTCATTATTGAGCTTTAAAAACAATAAATTCAAAGACTTTTCAATCATGTGTTCCGCTTTGCTGTAACATTTCCCTTTCCGCTTGAACCTTGCCAAATAATGCCGGATTCTACTGTTGTATCCCTCAACGGTAAATGTCTCCGCTTTAGTTTGCAAATGTTTTTCCGCAGGGATAAATTCCCTGTAACTTTTCCAATAATCAGAACAATAGAATGAAACATCTAATTCTTTGACAG
>LBCX01000034.1 GCA_001657575.1 Bacteroidales bacterium Barb4 | reverse complement strand
GTTTCATTCTATTGTTCTGATTGTTGGAAAAGTTACGGGGAATTTATCCCTACGGAAAAACATTTGCAAACTAAGGCGGAGACATTTACCGTTGAGGGATACAACAGTAGAATTCGGCATTATTTGGCAAGGTTCAAGCGGAAGGGGAAATGTTATGGCAAAGCGGAACACATGATTGAAAAGTCTTTGAATTTATTGTTTTTAAAGCTCAATAATGAATTGACTATATTAAATTAACAATACCCTTTTTTCAAGTCTGCTAACAGCAATCCATATCCGACAATAGTTTTTTTTGAACCAACGCAAGTATGCATCTTATCTGATTCAACCGCTTCAACTGCCGATACATTCTTGGACAGGCTTTCCTTTGATCCATAGTCTTTGATCTGCCGGCAGACTGTGCCGTAACTGATTTTTAACAAACGACCGACAGTCCAGAACCCCAAGCCTTCCAAATAATACATTTCTAATGTCATGCGGCGAGCCTCTGCCGGCTTTACATCTGATTTCTGTACTACTGTGTAATGATAACCGCATTGCCTGCACAAGTAACGCTGACGTCCGGACACTACACCGTCTTTGCTTTTATGGCTGCTATCACATTTTGGACAATCCATGATTCTTTCTTTTTTATTACCCTACAAAAATATAATTCTATATTAATTTAACAATGCTAATAAAAGGTGTTTCACATCAGGAAAAATGCAGTTATATAAGTAATTAAAATGTAGTTAATCCCTCTTGTTACAGTTCTTTAGCCTAAGGACATCGGAGAATAGAGAATCATCACTTGCACCGGCATTCGGATGTAACCTTTAAGGAAAATGCCTGCAGGGCAAAAGCAGGCAATGTCCCTTTAAACCTGTCCGCTTTACGAAATTTACTTTACAAATCTTATCTGCTCAAAAAGACAGATACAGCTTGAAAAGAGACAATACAAAGTCGCATTGGATATAAATACTAATCAACTTTTGATGCGGTTGCCCTAGCTATTAAGTGGCAGCTTGTTTCGGTAATGGAAATAATACTTACTTTTGGCGGCACTTATAAAAAAGCAAGGTAATGAAGGTATTGAAGTTCGGCGGAACGTCCGTAGGTTGCGCCAAGGGTATTTTGAATGTAAAGAAGATTGTTGAGGCGGTTAATGAGCCGGTGATTGTAGTTGTTTCCGCGCTGGGAGGGATTACCGACAAGCTGTTTGCCGTTTCCCGGATGGCTGCCGGAGGAGATGCGGCTTATGAGAGGGAAATGGCGGAAATTGTTACCCGCCATCTGGATATGACGGCGGAGGTGATCGCCGATGCCGGATTGCGCAAGAAAGCGGAGGAGAAGGTGCTGCGCCTGCTGGACGAGCTGGGAAACATCTTGCGCGGGGTGTATCTGATTAACGACCTTTCACCCAAGACTTCCGACACGATTGTCAGCTACGGTGAACGTCTTTCATCGACTATCCTGTCGCACGTGATAACGGATGCCGTGATCTTCGACTCGCGCAAGTTTATCAAGACCGTTCCGCAGTTTTCCAAGCATATCGTTGATTTTGACTTGACCTACCGGCTGATCGGGGAGACTTTCTGCCGTCCGTTGC
Source organism: Bacteroidales bacterium Barb4 (assembly GCA_001657575.1). Classification (GTDB taxonomy): domain Bacteria; phylum Bacteroidota; class Bacteroidia; order Bacteroidales; family Tannerellaceae; genus Barb7. The sequence continues at coordinate 15,267 of LBCX01000034.1, read as the reverse complement.
CGAAGGTATTGCTGGTGCCCGGCTTCATTTCTTCCGGCAAGGCGAATGATGAGGTGACGAATCTCGGACGGGGCGGTTCCGACTATACGGCTGCCATCCTTGCCGCCGCGCTGGACGCTTCCATATTGGAGATATGGACGGACGTGGACGGCTTTATGACTGCCGACCCGAAAGTGATAAACACCGCTTACGTGATTGACCGCTTGAGTTTTACCGAAGCGATGGAATTGTGTAACTTCGGTGCCAAAGTCATTTACCCACCTACCATTTATCCCGCCTATCATAAGAATATCCCTATCCGCATCCTTAATACCTTCAATCCCGAAGCACCGGGTACGTATATATCCAATGAACCTTCCAAAGAGGAGGAAAGGGCTGTCATCAAGGGCATTTCCTCCATTAACGACACCTGCCTGATTACGGTGCAGGGCTTGGGCATGGTGGGTGTGATTGGGGTGAACCACCGCATATTCAAGACGCTGGCGCAGAATGGGGTCAGTGTCTTTATGGTGTCGCAGGGCAGTTCGGAAAACAATACCTCCTTTGCCGTCCGCAATGCGGATGCCGATTTGGCTGTCCGTGTGCTGAACGAAGAGTTTGCGCTGGAACGTGCGCAGGGAGGCGTTAATGACATGACGGCGGAGAAGGATTTGGCGACCGTTGCCATTGTCGGGGAGAATATGAAGCGCACGCCGGGCATTGCCGGCAGGCTGTTCGGGACGCTGGGACGTGCCGGCATCAGTGTGATTGCCTGTGCACAGGGTGCGTCGGAAACGAACATCTCCTTTGTCATCCGCCATGCCTCTTTGCGCAAGGCGTTGAACTCCATCCATGATTCGTTTTTCCTTTCGGAATACAAGGTGCTGAACCTTTTCGTTGCCGGCGTGGGGACGGTCGGGGGACGGTTGTTGAAGCAAATCGGCTGCCAGCAGCACAGGCTGGCGAAGCATAACGGGCTTAAACTGCGGGTCGTCGGCATCTCCAATTCCAAACGCGCCCTTTTCTGCCGCGAGGGTCTGAACACGGAGACTTGCGTGGAAGAACTGAAAGCGAACGGACAGGCGAGCAGTCCGGAAATCCTTTGCGATGAGATATTGAAAATGAACATCTTCAACTCCGTCTTTGTGGACTGTACGGCAAGTTCCGAGATAGCCGACCTGTACGGCACATTGATTGAGAACAACGTATCGGTGGTAGCCGCCAACAAAGCCGCCGCCTCGTCCACTTATGCAAACTACGTCAAACTGAAAGAGACCGCCCGTCAGCGCGATGTCAAGTTTCTGTTTGAAACCAACGTCGGCGCGGGTCTTCCCATCATAAACACCATGAACGACCTGATTAACAGCGGCGACCATATACTGAAACTGGAAGCCGTCCTGTCCGGCACCATCAACTACATCTTCAACACCATCAACGCCGACACCCCTTTCAGCAAAGCCGTACAAATGGCAAAGGAAGCCGGCTATGCCGAACCCGACCCGCGCATCGACCTGAGCGGAAAGGACGTGATCCGCAAGTTAGTCATCCTTGCCCGCGAAGCCGGCTATACCACCGAACAGGAGGATGTAACGCTGGAAAGCATCATCCCGCCCTCCTGCTTTGAAGGATCGCTGGAGGACTTCCAAACGAAAGTAAAAGCCTTGGACGGTGCCTTTGAAAGCCGCCGGCAGAAGCTGGAAGCCGAGGGTAAACGCCTCCGCTTTGTGGCAAAGATGGACAAGGGCGCATGCGGACTGGGCTTGCAGGAAGTGGACAGTCGCCATCCCTTCTACGAACTGGAAGGCAGCAACAACATCATCATGATCTCCACCGAACGCTACCACGAATACCCCATGATAATCAAAGGCTACGGAGCCGGTGCGGACGTAACGGCGGCAGGCGTGTTTGCCGATATTATTTCGATAGCCAATATCCGGTAAAGCCCGTAGTTCCGTGGAAGTCCCATAAGGGCGGCAGATTTCAGCCCCCATGCAACGCAGCAGAAGTAGGGTTTACGAAAAGAATGACCCGATGAAATTCTCATATGTTTGTTCCCCTTGTTAAAATTCCCATAAGTTTGCAAAAGGATGCTGTTATAGCGATTACCTCCGATGTGGACGATATGCAGTTGCAGCTTAATCTTGTTTGGAAGCATCTGCTGCCGGCATTGAAATAAGGCTGTTTATACAGTGTTGAAAACATAGTGGTAAGTCGTGCTTATTTTGCGGCGGAAATGTTTTGTTGTTTGCGGATATTTTCCACCAAACATGTATTTCGATTATGCGCCAAGAATAAGCATGACTTTTCAGTTATTTATACACATGCTTTATGCACAAATCCGGTTGTCCGCAAGAATGGTATCTTTGCACGGCTTCAGTTATTCACAGGGTGTTGATAATATATCTAATATCGTGACAAACACTATTAAGCCCTGTTATAAACCCGTTGATACCTTTTGATAATCTTTTGACAACTTCTTGTGCAAGCATTATCCCCTTTATTTTTGAACCGTTTGAACAGCCTATAAACATCATCATAAAGTTTTTAGGCTTTCCAAAAAAAAAGAATATAATAATACGAATGTGGACAACTTAATGCTGTATGAAAAGCTACTACCTCACTTTACTGTTTGCCACAAGTTATCTGCTTGCTTCTTGCGTACAGGAGAAGCAGGAGCCTTTGTCCGATGTGATTGAACGCGGGCTGAATGTATCGGCAGCACAAGCCTTGTTAATGGCTAAGGCATTGGAAAACGAGGACGGCAGGCTTCCACGAACAGTTAAACCAGACGGCAGTTTGCAAACAAGCTCTTACGATTGGTGGTGTTGCGGCTTCTTTCCCGGTGAACTTTGGTATCTGTATGAGAATAATCCTTTGCCGGAATTAAAGAAGTATGCCGAGTTATACACCGACCGTATCGAATCGGTAAAGACACATACGAATACGCATGACTTGGGCTTTATGCTCTTTTGCAGTTTTTGAAACGGCTACCGAATTATGGACAATTCTGCTTATAAAGAGGTATTGATAACGGGGGCACATTCGCTGATGGAACGTTACAATCCCGCTACGGGACTTATAAAGTCTTGGGACTTCAACAAAGAGGTTTGGCAGTATCCGGTTATCATAGATAATATGATGAATTTGGAATTCTTTACATGGGCGGCACGTGTTACGGGTGATGATGCTTTTGATAAGGCAGCTCGTTCACATGCAAACAAGACGATGGAACATCATTTCCGACCTGATTTCAGTACTTGGCATGTCGTTTCCTATGATACTGTTACTGGTAATCCGCATATAAAGCAGACACAGCAAGGCTATGCCGATAAATCGGCTTGGGCACGCGGGCAGGCTTGGGGGCTGTATGGTTACACGATGATGTACAGGGAAACAGGTGATAAGGCTTATCTCAATCAGGCGCGGAACGTTGCTTACTTTATAATGAGCCATCCCAACCTGCCGGAGGACAAAGTGCCTTATTGGGATTTCAATGCGCCGGATATACCGGATGCGCTTCGTGATGTTTCTGCGGCGGCTGTTATTTCTTCTGCTTTGATAGAACTTTCAGGCTTTGATACGACTGATTTCGGCAAGCAATGTTTGACCTTTGCCGAGCAACAGATACGCTCGTTGTCCTCCCCTGCCTATCTGGCGGAGTCGGGCACTAACGGTTACTTTACATTGAAACATAGTGTAGGAAGTCTGCCCGGAAACAGTGAAGTAGATGTTCCGCTGACGTATGCCGATTATTACTATGTGGAAGCCTTGTTGCGATTGAAGAAGTTAAACAGATAATATACAGTATATGAAAACGAATTATGAGTTGCGCTATGCCGCAAATCCGGAGGATGCCAAGCGGTATGATACGAAACGTTTGCGGCGGGACTTTCTGATAGAGAAAGTATTTGCGCCGGATGAAGTGAACATGGTTTATTCCATGTATGACCGTATGATTGTGGGAGGTGCCATGCCGCAGAGAGAGAAGTTACATCTTGATGCTATTGCACCTTTGAAACAAGCCTTTTTCCTGCATAGCCGTGAGGCGGGTATCTATAATCTGGGAGGAGAAGGGACAGTCCGTGCAGGTGATGCTGTTTATGAATTGGGATATAAAGAAGCCCTCTACTTGGGAAGCGGCGAGCGGGAGGTGTATTTTGAAAGCAAAGACCCGTCCAAGCCTGCCCTTTTCTATTTCAACTCCGTGACTGCCCATCGCAATTATCCCGACAGGAAGATAACAAAAGCTGATGCCGTTGTAGCCGAAGCAGGTGCATTGGAGACATCCAATCATCGGAATATAAACAAGATGATAGTGAACCAAGTGCTCCCTACCTGTCAATTGCAAATGGGAATGACCGAACTTGCCAAAGGCAGTGTATGGAACACGATGCCTGCACATATTCATTCCCGCAGGATGGAAGCCTATTTCTATTTTGAGGTGCCCGAAGGTCAGTCTGTATGCCATTTCATGGGTGAACCTGATGAAACACGGCATATCTGGATGCAAAACAATCAAGCCGTGCTTTCTCCCGAATGGTCTATACATTCGGCTGCCGCTACATCCAACTATACCTTTATCTGGGGTATGGGAGGCGAAAACCTTGATTACAGCGATCAGGACTTCTTTCCTATTAACGAATTACGGTAATGAGCATGAATTTCTCACTGAAAGGAAAGACGGCTTTCGTTACGGGTGGCTCTTATGGTATCGGGTTTTCGATGGCTTCGGCGTTGGCTGAGGCAGGTGCAACGATTGTGTTCAATGATTTGAATGATACGCTTGTGCGGAAAGGGCTGGATGCTTACAAGGAAAAAGGGATTGCTGTTCATGGGTATGTGTGTGACGTTACTGATGAAAAGCAGGTGAATGATACGGTTACCCGTATTGAAAAAGAGGTTGGTATTGTTGATATTCTTATAAACAATGCGGGGATTATCAAACGTATTCCGATGCACGAGATGTCTGCTGCCGACTTTCGTCAGGTGATTGATGTGGATTTGAACGCTCCCTTTATAGTAGCCAAAGCTGTTATACCAAGCATGATAAAGAAAGGACACGGGAAAATCATCAATATATGTTCCATGATGAGCGAGCTGGGACGTGAAACTGTTTCTGCTTACGCCGCCGCCAAAGGAGGGCTGAAAATGCTTATCCGCAACATTGCCTCCGAATACGGTGCATACAATATTCAATGCAATGGTATAGGCCCCGGTTATATAGCTACCCCGCAAACTGCACCCTTGCGTGAACCGCAGGCGGACGGCTCTAAACATCCCTTTGATTCTTTTATCATAGCGAAGACACCGGCAGCCCGTTGGGGAATGCCGGAAGATTTGGCGGGACCGGCGGTATTCTTGGCTTCGGATGCTTCTGATTTTGTGAACGGACATATATTATATGTGGACGGGGGTATTCTTGCTTATATAGGGAAACAAAGCAGTTAAGGGTTAGGAAAGTTGTTTACTTTTGCGCCCTAAAAAGAATGTATGACATTTCAGGAAATAGCTGATATAGTACGGCAGGAGTCGGAGGCGGTGAGCCGGATACCGATTACCGGAGGGTATGAAGGGGCTGTCTCACTGATTGTTTCCGCCGTGCATGAACGGGGCGGGACGCTTATCACCAGCGGAATGGGGAAGGCGGGGCAGATTGCGGGAAACATTGCCACTACGTTCAGCTCGACAGGGACACCGGCTTATTTCCTGCATCCCGGCGAAGCGCAGCATGGGGATTTGGGCATCCTGCGCAAGAACGACTTGATGCTGCTTGTCTCCAACTCCGGAAAGACACAAGAATTGATTGATTTGGTGAGGCTTAGCCGGGGTATTGTGCCTGATATACCCTTTATTGTCATCACGGGAAATTCGGATAGCACGTTGGCACGGGAGGCAACGGTCTGTTTACCGACCGGATCACCTAAAGAAGTGTGTGCCTTGGGATTAACGCCTACCACTTCAACTACGGTGATGACGGTGATAGGGGATATACTCGTAGTTGGTACGATGCGGCGCATCGGCTTTTCCAGTCGCGATTATGCCGTTCGGCATCACGGGGGGTATCTGGGTTTGAAGAGCCGGAATATAATTAAACACGGAGGCACGGAGGGCGAAACAGTATGCGCAAAGTGATCGGGGTGGGTGAAACCATTCTGGATATTATCTTCAAGGGGAATCAGCCGCAGAAGGCTGTGCCGGGGGGGACGGTCTTCAACGGACTGGTGTCGCTGTCGCGCATGGGGGTACCTGTTTCCTTTATCAGCGAACTGGGGAACGACCGTGTTGGGGAACTAATACTGGCGTTTATGGAGGAGAACGGGCTTTCCGCCGAATATGTCGATACGTTTCCGGACGGGAAGAGTCCGCTTGCCCTTGCGTTTCTGGATGATGAGCAGAACGCAGGCTACCTTATATATAAGGATTATCCGGCGCAGCGGCTGGATGTGTTGCTTCCTCGCATTGAGGAAGATGATATATTTATACTTGGGTCTTATTATGCCTTGAATCCGGCATTGCGGGGGCGGATGGTTGAGTTTCTGGAATATGCGAAGGAGCGGAAGGCGATTATTTACTATGACCCCAACTTTCGGAAGCCGCACGCGCATGAGGCTCGGCGATTGCGACCGGCAGTGATCGAGAACTTGGAGTATGCCGATATTGTGCGCTGTTCAAGTGAGGATGTTTTTCACCTGTACGGGAAGGCTAATGTGCGACAGATCTATGAGGAAGAGGTGCGTTTTTATTGCAGGCATTTCATTGCGACACAGGGGGCAGATGAGGTGGTGCTGTTTTCGGGCAAACTGGAAGAGTGCTTCGATGTGCCGCCTGTTCAGACGGTAAGCACTGTGGCGGCGGGGGATAACTTCAATGCAGGGCTTATTTACGGGCTGTTGAAGTATGGTATCAGGCGGGACAATTTGCCGACACTTGGCAGGGAGGGATGGGAGAAGGTTGTCCGTTGCGGGATTGACTTTGCTGCCGATGTCTGCCGGAGTTATGACAACTATGTTTCAAAGGAGTTTGCAGAAGCATATATCAATTGTTAATACATAAAAAGAAGTAGGCTATGAATACGTTAGCATTGGAAGATTATAGGAAAGCTATTATAGATGAGCTCGGATTCATTGACGACATATCTGTTTTGAAGGATATAAAAAGATTAATCAGACGCAGGACTGATTTACCATTTTGCCCGCCTTATTTGCCCATTGAAGAACGCATGGCAAGGTTAGAAGAAATTGCTTGTCAGTGTGACAGGGAAGGGGGAATAACTACGGAAGAACTCGAAAAGGAGATTGCTACATGGTAGTCAAATGGTCGGATCCTTCAAAAAGAGCGTTGAGGTCTATCTTTTCCTATTACTGCGATGTTGCCGGCAGAAAGAGAGCGGATAAGTTAATTGCAGATATTAAACGTTTTGCCATGCGGTTGGAAAACTCACCACGAATGGCAGCGGTTGACCCGCTTTTTGAAAGATCTCCCCGAAAGTTCCGTTCGCTTGTAGTAAAAAAGATACACAAAATTGTCTATTATATAGATGAGCGAGATAACTGCGTCTATATTGCCGATGTATGGGATTGCCGGCAAGACCCTAAGAAGCTGATGGGAAGGTTGAGCGATTGGGGATAAGCACACGTACTGTTAATACATAAAAAGAAGTAGATTATGAATACGTTAACATTAGAAGATTACAAAGAAGCCGTTACGAACGAGCTTGAGTTTTGGGACTCCTTACCGTATCCGCCTTCACTGAGCATCGAAGAACTCAGAGCAAGGGTGGAAGAGGGTACCCGTCAATGTGAGAGAGGAGAAACAATATCCATGGAAGATATGATGAAGAAGTATGCGGAATGGTTATAGAATGGTCTAAGCAGGCGAACAAAAGTGTAGACAGTTTATTATCCTATTACCGGAATATGGCAGGAGAAAGAGTTGCCCGGAAAATGGTTGCGAACATCATGCGCTCAGCCATGCGGTTGGAGCGTTCACCGCAGATGGCGGCGATAGACCTGCTTCTTGAAAGCCTCCCAAAAAAGTATCGTTCGCTTGTGGTAAGAAAGAACTTCAAGGTCATCTATTATATTGATGAGCAGAAGGATCGCATCTATATTGCCGATGTATGGGATTGTAGGCAAGATCCTAAGAAGCTGATGCGGAGATTAAACGATTGGGAGTAAGCACACTTAAATGGATTTCAAATACGATGTAATTGTTGTGGGGGCGGGTCATGCCGGTTGCGAAGCTGCTGCTGCTGCTGCCAATCTGGGTTCAAAGACACTCCTGATAACGATGGACATGGGCAAGATGGCGCAAATGAGTTGCAACCCTGCCGTGGGCGGGATTGCAAAGGGACAGATTGTGCGCGAGATTGATGCGTTGGGCGGCTATATGGGGGTTGTGACTGACAGGACAGCTATACAGTTTCGTATGCTGAACCGGAGCAAGGGACCGGCGATGTGGAGTCCGCGTGCGCAGAGCGACAAGGCACGTTTTAGCGAATGTTGGCGGGAGATTATAGAGAATATACCCAACTTGTATATATGGCAGGATAAGGTTTGCAGGCTGTTGATAGAAGCAGGGCGTGTATGCGGTGTATGCACGGAGATGAATGTGGAGTTTCGCGCCGGAGCAGTGATTCTGACTAACGGAACGTTCCTGAATGGGTTGTTGCATATCGGACGTACCCAATTGTCCGGCGGACGCATAGCCGAACCGGCTTCCAAAGGGCTAACAGAACAATTGACGATGTTAGGCATTACGTCTGATCGAATGAAAACCGGTACGCCGGTGCGCATAGACGGGCGTAGTGTTCATTTTGATGAGACAGAGGAACAGGTGGGAGAATGCGACTTTCACAAGTTCTCCTATATGGATGCATCCTACCGGACACTACGACAGCTTAGCTGCTGGACAACGTACACGAATGAAAGTACGCACGAGGTGCTGCGGCAGGGACTGCCTGATTCGCCCTTGTATAATGGACAGATTAAAAGCATTGGTCCCCGCTATTGCCCCAGCATAGAGACAAAAATTATCACTTTCGCCGACAAGGACAGGCATCAACTGTTCCTTGAGCCGGAAGGGGAGACAACGCAGGAATACTATCTGAATGGCTTTTCCTCTTCTCTCCCGTTGAATATACAGTTGCGGGCATTACAGACGATTCCGGCTTTCCGCGACATACGGATATATCGTCCGGGCTATGCCATTGAATATGATTTCTTAGACCCTACACAGTTGCATCATACGTTAGAGGTAAAGCGGATCAAGGGACTTTTCTTTGCCGGACAAATTAACGGTACGACAGGGTATGAAGAGGCAGGCGGACAGGGATTGATGGCAGGGATAAACGCCCATATCTGTTGTCACGGCGGCAATGCGTTTGTGTTGGGGCGTGACGAGGCGTATATAGGCGTGTTGATAGATGACTTGGTGACGAAAGGGGTAGATGAGCCTTACCGTATGTTTACCTCCCGTGCCGAACATCGCATCCTGCTCCGTCAGGATGATGCCGATATGCGGCTTACCGAAAAGGCTTACCGTTTAGGCTTGGCTAAGCAAGACCGTCACGACCTGCTTCTCGAAAAGAGGGCGAGCAGGGATGCTCTCATTTCCTTTATGGAGAACTACTCCGTCAAGCCGGATCAGTTAAACGGTACGTTGGAGCAAATGGGAACTTCTCCCCTCTCCCACGGTTGCAAACTTATTGATCTGGTGCTTCGCCCGCAATTAACCATAGAAAGCCTTGCCATATTCGTCCCGACTCTCCGTGAGGCATTGGACAAAGTGCCTGCCTCTCGAAAGGAAGAAATTGTAGAGGCTGCCGAAATACTGATGAAGTACAGCGGCTATATCAAGCGAGAGCATATCATAGCCGACAAAATAAACCGTTTAGAAAATATACGTATCAAAGATAAGTTCGACTACAGCACCATACAATCCCTATCGACAGAAGCCCGACAGAAGCTGATGCGGATAGCCCCCGACACTATTGCACAGGCGAGTCGCATACCGGGTATTTCTCCAAGCGACATCAATATACTGTTAGTTCTATTGGGAAGATGATATAATTGTTCCACGTGGAACAATTTAGGAAACGGTACAAAACGAAACAGTGACCCTTACGGGAATAATACGAATTGTTCCACGTGAAACAATCTGCAAAATGGTACAAAACGAAACAACAACTCTGTGGGGAAACGTAGTAGATATTCTTAGTAGAACTATCTACGGGGCGGAGGTTACGATTGAAGGCGGACGTATATCTCGAATAAGGCGGACGGGAAAGAAAGAAACTTCTTATCTGTTGCCGGGCTTTATTGATGCGCACATTCATATTGAAAGCAGTATGTCCACGCCTGCCGCTTTTGCTCAAACAGCCGTACAACACGGAACGATCGGTGTTGTAACAGATCCACACGAAATGGCAAATGTGTTGGGTGTGGCTGGTATTGATTATATGATAGACAATATCAAAGACCTGCCGTTTTATGCTTGGACAGGTCTTCCATCCTGTGTGCCGTCAACCGGATTGGAAGGAACGGCAACCGTCATTGATGCTGCCCAAACCGCCCGCTTGTTGAAGCGGGATGATATTCATTTCCTGTCAGAGGTAATGAACTTCCCGTGCGTTATACAGAGGGGGCCAGAAATGATGAAGAAGATACAAGCGGCAAAGGATGCGGGAAAATCTATAGACGGGCACGCCCCTTTGATGACGAGCAAAGACTTGAAGGCGTATATTGCCGCCGGTATAAGTACCGACCATGAAGCCATCAGCATTGAGGACGGGCGTGAGAAATGTGCGGCAGGCTTGCATATCCTTATCAGAGAAGGAAGTGCCGCCAAAAACTTCCATGCGTTGCATCCGTTACTGAAGGAATACCCCGAACAAATCATGTTCTGTACGGATGATATTCACCCCTCCGACCTGTTAAAAGGGCATATAAATCTTTCTGTCAAAAGGGCACTTGCGCTGGGCTATGATTTATATGATGTGTTGCGTGCCGCTTCCTATAATCCGGCGCGACATTATCATATTCCTGTAGGCTTCCTTCGGGAGGGAGATTCTGCAGACTTTGTACAAGTGAACAACCTTGAGGATATGCGCATAGAGGCTACCTATATTAAGGGAGTATGCGTATATGACGGGAAAGATACCTGCGACTTTCCCGAAGTAACAGCGACACCGAACATCATCAATAACTTCCATGCGCTGCCGGTGTCTCCCGCCGATTTGGCAGTTAAGGCGGAGACATCCCGCATACGGGTTATTACTTACCAAGAGGGGGAACTAATCACGGGCGAGGAGATACATGAAGCATCTGTTTGCGGCGGCTTTGTCCAATCGGATACGAGTCGGGATATTGTCAAGTTGGTTATCGTAAACCGCTACTGCCCTGCCCCACCAAGCGTAGCTTTTATTAAAGGCACCGGCATAAAGCACGGAGCCGTTGCACAAAGCATTATGCACGACAATCACAATCTTATCGCTGTTGGAGTAAATGACGAAGACATTGCGGAAGCCCTCAACGCCGTTATCAAGGCAAAGGGCGGTATTGCCGTGTCTTCGCCTCACAAAGAAACCTGCTTATTTTCGCTGCCTGTTGCCGGATTGATCAGCCCGTTGCCCGTCCGTTGCATCGCGGAGAAATACGAACAGTTGGAAAGGGAGATAAAAGCATTGGGCACTCCCCTGTCATCGCTTCAAATGACCCTTTCATTCATGGGCTTGATCGTCATCCCCTCGCTCAAATTAAGTGACAAGGGACTGTTCGACACCAACGCCTTTTCCTTCACCAACCTTTTCGTATGAGTGCAGAGGATACGCATATCCGTGAAATCCTTTCCGTCATTCCCGAAAAGCCGGGGTGCTATCAGTACTTTGATGAAAAGGATACGATTATATACGTCGGCAAGGCAAAGAACCTGAAACGGCGTGTAACGTCCTACTTCAACAAGGAACACGACAACAATAAAACCCGCGTGCTTGTCAAGCAAATACGCGACATCAAATACATCGTTGTAAACACGGAAGCCGATGCCCTGCTGCTGGAGAACAGCCTCATCAAACAGCACCGCCCCCGTTACAACGTCCTGCTGAAAGACGATAAAACATACCCTTCCATCGTTGTCAAAAACGAGTACTTCCCGCGCATATTCGCCACACGCAACATCGTAAAAGACGGCTCACAGTATTACGGTCCCTACTCTTCTGCCTATTCCGCCAAAGTAATGCTGCAAATGTTGCAAGAAATCTATCCCCTCCGCACATGCAACTTTCCCCTCACACCGGAATCCGTCCGGCAGGGACGTTACAAGCTGTGCCTGCAATATCACATCAAACGTTGCAAAGCCCCCTGCGAAGGGAAACAACCGACAGAGGAATATCAACAGAACATTACCGAGATAAAAGAAATACTCAAAGGCAACATCTCACAAATAAGCAAGCACCTGTACGAACAGATGCAAACCCTCGCCGCTGCCATGCACTTTGAAGAGGCGCATATATTGAAAGAGAAATACACCATCATAGAGAACTATCGGGCAAAGTCCACCGTTGTCCCCCCTACCCTGCACAATATCGACGTCTTCTCCATTGCCGAGAATAACAATTCCGCTTACATCAATTATATGCACATTGGAAATGGTGCCATCGTCCAAGCCTACACCTTTGAATATAAAAAGCGGCTGGACGAAACGAAGGAGGAACTGCTGACCCTCGGCATTGTTGAAATGCGCAACCGCTTCCAAAGCACGGCGCATGAAATCATCATCCCCTTCATGCCGGATACGGATATGGAGAACGTATCCTTTACCATTCCCCAACGCGGAGACAAGAAAAAGCTGCTGGACTTGTCGGAACTAAACGTAAAGCAATACAAGGCAGACCGCCTCAAACAAGCGGAAAAGCTGAACCCCGAACAGCGCAACACCCGCATACTGAAAGAAATACAAGAGGCACTGCACTTGGAGAAGCTCCCCGCCCGCATCGAATGTTTCGACAATTCCAACATACAGGGAAGCGACCCTGTAGCCGCCTGCGTCGTCTTCCTCATGGGCAAGCCCGCCAAGAAGGAATACCGCAAATACATCATCAAAACCGTAACAGGCCCCGACGACTACGCCTCCATGAAAGAAGTAGTGCGCCGCCGCTACACACGTGCCCTCAATGAAGCCTCCCCCCTGCCCGACCTCCTCATCACCGACGGCGGCAAAGGACAGATGGAAGTTGTCCGCAGCGTCATCCAAGACGAGCTGCATATCGACATCCCCATAGCCGGCTTGGCAAAAGACCGTAAGCACCGCACCTCCGACCTCCTCTACGGCTTCCCGCCCGAAAGCATCGGTCTTGCACGGCAAAGCCCCCTCTTCCGCCTGCTGGAACAAATGCAGAATGAAGTCCACCGTTTCGCCATCACCTTCCACAAAGACAAGCGCAGCAAAAGCCAAATCACCTCCGAATTGGACAGCCTCAAAGGCATCGGCGACAAAACAAAAGTGCTTCTCTTACAGCACTATAAAAGCGTCAAACGCATCCGCGAAGCCGACCCCGGCGACCTGAAAGCCTTAATCGGGGAAGCGAAAGCCGCGATAATAAAGGAAGGCTTAAGGTAACTAAATCAATGAATATCAATCAACTAAATTAAAGGCAATGACAGAAAGAGGGCGTGCCGTACTTTGGGGTACGGCGATAGCATGGTTGGCTATCTTTGTGATAATGGGCGGTCTGTGGGGATGCCCGAAGTATAACGTATGGCAGCAGGAAATGTCCGGCAAGGCAGAGTTTGCCAAAGCCGAGCAGAACCGCCGGATAAAGGTGGAGGAAGCCAAAGCTAATCTGGAAGCAGAAAAGCTGAACGCCGAATCGGAAATTGTCCGGGCACACGGAGCAGCAGAAGCCATCCGAATAGAAAACGGAAGCCTGACACCGACCTATATCCAATATCTGTGGGTAAGGCAGCAGGGCAACCTGAACGACAAGACAGTGATCTACATTCCAACGGAAGGCAATCTGCCGCTGCTGGAAGCCTCCCGTTCAGTTCATCCCTAACAGGGTTCCCAAACCCTGTTAGGGATTATAAAAACGAAAAAACACGGATTATACTAAATCCGTGTCTTCCTGTTTAATCTGCGAGCGGTAAGCGAGACTCGAACTCGTGACCCTCAGCTTGGGAAGCTGATGCTCTACCAACTGAGCTACTACCGCATTCATTAAAACGGCGCAAACATAGACATTTATTTCTTATTGCACATCACAGAGGTTTATTTTTCACAAATAATAGAGAGATGACACAGATAAGGGAAAAGCTGACCATTGTAAAGGTCGGGGGTAAGATTGTCGAGGAAGAGGCGACGCTTCGGAGGTTGCTGGCGGACTTCTCGGCGGTGGACGGCTGCAAGCTGCTGGTGCACGGCGGCGGACGTTCGGCTACGAAAATTGCCTCGCTGCTGGGTATCGAGAGCAGGATGGTGGACGGGCGGCGTGTGACGGATGCGGAGACGCTCAAGGTGGTGACGATGGTGTACGGCGGGCTGGTCAATAAGAATATTGTGGCAGGCTTGCAGGCGGCGGGAGTGAACGCGATAGGATTGACCGGTGCCGATATGAACCTGATACGCTCCGTGAAGCGTCCCGTCGGCGAGGTGGATTACGGCTTTGTCGGCGATGTGGAGGAGGTGAACGGCGGGGTGCTTGCCGCCTTTATCCGTCAGGGGATTGTGCCCGTGCTGGCACCGCTTACGCACGACAGGCAGGGGCATTTGCTGAACACCAATGCCGACACGATAGCCGGCGAAACCGCCAAAGCTCTGGCGGCTTATTTTGATGTCACCCTTATGTTCTGCTTTGAGAAAAAAGGGGTGCTGTCGGACGAGACGGATGACAACAGCGTCATTCCCCGCATCGACCGCAGGCTGTTCGAGCAATACACGGCGCAAGGCATTATACGGGGCGGTATGATTCCCAAACTGGAGAACGCCTTCCGAGCCGTTGATGCCGGCGTAAGGGAAGTGGTCATCACCCAAGCCTCTGAAATACATAAAGGAACAGGAACAAGCGTGCATTAATCGCCTTTGTGCCGTAAACTCTCTGTCTTCGTGCAAAAAGTCACCCTTATATGCCGGCAGCCCTGAAAAAACGCCGCCCGTGCTTGCGGGGATTGATTATAGACTGCACCTTTGCCGCCGTTCCGTTTGTACCGTAGATAACCCCTAACAGGGTTTCAAACCCTGTTAGGGGTTATCTACCACCCAAAGGTACCATAGTTCGTGCAGAACTATGGTGCC
>LBCX01000241.1 GCA_001657575.1 Bacteroidales bacterium Barb4 | reverse complement strand
AACGGGCACGAATGTAAGGTTCAGGACTTCCTTATTGGCTTCATCTTTACCCCCACATTCCGCTTTGCTGCATGTGGGGCTGAAATCTATTTGTTCCTTCGGGACTTCCGCTAAACTTAAGGCATCAGCGGTATAATCTCTTCCTCAAACAGTGTCAGCTTCTCCACTCCCTCTTCCGTCACAAGGAAACTGTTCTCTATCCCCACTGCCCCCGTGCCGGGAATAACAAACTTGGGCTCAAGGGCAAACACCATCCCTGTTTCCAGTCTCTCTTTGGAGCGGGGAGTCAGAACGGGCATCTCATTGATTTGTATGCCGATGCCATGCCCCACAAACTTTGCCTGCTGCTTCGTCCCCATAAACCGGTCGCCCAGCCTCTCCTTTTCGGCAATGGCAAGCGCGAGGTTGTACAAATCGGCGCAGGACGTACCCGGACGGGCAGCCTGCATGATTTCCTCCTGAATGTTCAACGCCGTCCGGTGAGCATGATAAGCCGCATCGGACAGTTTGCCGACGGAAAAAACGCGCGTCATATCCGTCATGTACGGCGTAAAGTTCCCTGCCATATCCACCATGACAGCCGTCCCCTCTTTCAACACCGTCCCGTTCGCCCCGACCGGCACAGACGGGTTCATCCCGCCCCCGCCCAAGGCAAAATCAAAAGGCGAAGGTGTCCCCGCATTCTCCCCGGCAAGAATACTCCCCATGAAAATGTCCATATTGGCACCGAAAGCGCGGAACACACCCATAGAGCCGTGCCGCCGCATACACCTTTCTATCTCATATTGAAACTCCAAATCCCTCATCCCGCTACGAAAGCAGGAAGGTATTTCCGCATAAGCCGCCGCATGTTTCTCGGCGGAAACACGGAATTGCGCAATCTCCCAAGACGTTTTCCGGCAACGGACGGAGCGCAGGACAGCCGTGGCATTGCCCGTCTCTTCCGGCGTGAAGACCGCTTGCAGACGCATATAATCATTGTAGGAAAGTTCATCGGCTTCAAGCAGCAGCTTCTTCGGCAAGGGAATACCGCACGCGGCAAAGGCGGCAGGCAAATCTTCCGGCTTGCGGATATATCGTATGCAAGCCCCCTCCAGCCCGCTCGGTCGTTTGACGAAAAACCAAGGATCCCTCTTGGCAGGCAGATAAAAGTATCCGTTATAAACCCTGCCCGTGGCATAAATCAAATTAACATCCGTGCAAAGCAGGCAACCGTCCGCACCGCCCGCCTCCATCGCCTGCCGTATCCGTTCCCATCTGTCTTTGAAATCGTCCGCCCAATCTTTCCGTACCATCTGTTCAATACATTATTAACACTCAAAAAACGCCCCAAAAGTAGGAATAATCTCCGTGCCCTTGAGTTTTCCGATTAAATTATACTTTTGTGCGATTATTGCCATACCCATGAATACAGAACTGAAAGAGAATAAGGAAGTCAATAAACTGTCGTTGCTGACGGTTGTCGTTGCCGTGTTAATTCTTGTCGTTGCAGGAGCTGTTTATTATATTTTCCGGCAGCAGAAGCAAATGGAAGACATGGAGCAGGGGTATGAACTGGACAAGGAGATGCTGGCGGACGAATATCAGGAATTGTCCGTTCAATACGAAGGGTATAAATTCAGTGTGAACAACGACTCCCTTATGTCCCTGTTAGCCACAGAACAGGCGAAAGTGCAACGGATTCAGGAGGAACTGCGTACCGTAAAAGCCACCAATACCCGCCGCATCAACGAACTGAAAAAGGAATTGGAAACCTTGCGCACCATCATGCGCGGCTACGTGATACAGATTGATTCGCTCAATCGGGAAAATGAGCAGTTGAAAACAGAAAACAAACAAGTCGTAACGCAATACCGTCAGGCAGCCGCTCAAGCCGCCACGCTCCAAAAGGAAAAGACACAGTTGACCGAACGTGTCACCCTTGCCGGTCGTCTGGATGCCGTCGATATAACCGTCAGACCGACAAACAGACGCAGCAAAACCGTCAAGCGCATCAAACAAATGGAACAGTTTGAGATAACATTCAAAATCACAAGGAATATCACAGCCTCCACAGGCGAAAAAACGATCTATATCCGCCTGACGAAGCCCGATGATGATGTGCTGATTAAAGGTCGCACTGATGTTTTCCCCTTTGAAGGAAAAGACATTAGCTACTCTATAAAGCGCATTATCGAATACGACGGGGAAGAAACCCCAATTACCATGTATTGGGATATTGAAGAATATCTCTC
This sequence comes from Bacteroidales bacterium Barb4, assembly GCA_001657575.1. Taxonomy (GTDB): domain Bacteria; phylum Bacteroidota; class Bacteroidia; order Bacteroidales; family Tannerellaceae; genus Barb7. Next base: position 2,202 of record LBCX01000241.1, on the reverse strand, counting down.
TTCCGGCACATACAGAGCAGATATATTCGCCGACGGCAACCATATCGGGCGCAAGGCGTTTACGCTGGATAACTAAACGCCTTGCCGCCTCTTTATTGAAATTGCATCATCTTGCTGAGATACTTGCCGATAATGTCAAACTCCAGATTGGCAACCGTCCCTTTTTCTATCTGCCCGAAATTGGTATGATCGTGCGTATAGGGAATGATAGCCACTTCAAAGGTATTCAGCCCGGAATTGCAGACCGTCAGGCTAACGCCGTTGACCGTGACCGAACCTTTTTCCACCGTCATATAGCCTTGCCGAGCCATTTCCCTGTCAAGCACATATTCAAAGGTGTAATACCAACTCCCGCCGGCTTCCTTTACATTCGTGCAGACGGCAGTCTGATCCACATGACCCTGCACGATATGCCCGTCCAAGCGTCCGTTCATCAACATGCTGCGTTCGAGGTTTACTTTATCGCCGACCTTGAGCCGTCCAAGGTTTGAACGTTCCAGCGTTTCCTTTATGGCGGTCACCGTATAAGAGTCGGCAGTTTTGCGGACTACCGTCAGGCAGACGCCGTTATGCGCCACGCTCTGGTCGATTTTCAGTTCACCGACAAACGAACATGCCATCGTCAAATGGACATTATCCTTGTCATTTTCAATGCCCGTTACGCGGGCGGCTTCTTCTACAATTCCTGAGAACATACGCTTCTGATTTTATGTTTATGATTTGAACGGTGCGTCTTTGAGTGCTTTGGCGAGCTGGTCGGGACAGGAGGTTGGTTTGCTTCCGCAACGGATGCCTTCCAATCGCTGGACGGCTTCTTCCACGCTCATTCCCTTCAAAAGGGCAGCAAGACCGGCGGAATTGCCGTCGCATCCGTTTTCTACCTGTACACAAGTGATGGTACAGTCTTCCAGCTCTATGGACATTCGGGAGGCGCAAACGCCGGCGGGGGTGTAAGTGATAGTGTGTTTCATATAATGGCGGGCAAAGTAAGGTTGCTTTTTTGTAATTGGCAAGTGCCGGCAGGGCAACGCATGGAAAAAGCCGACGAGTTCGCCATAAAGCGGACTTGAAGGCGCAGGATTTTATGTTTTATCTCCTAAACTCTTAGGCTCTTCCCAACGGTCAAAAGGCACCTCTCCGACCCCCTTGTCGGTACCTCCCCCCCTTTTAAGGGCCTAAACGCTTCGTCTTTTCTCCCAAGCGTTTCGTCTCTAATCCTCGAGGCTTGGGAGAAAAGCCCAAGTGCTTGGGCTCTTCACCCGGGCACTTCGTACCTGATCCTGATGCCTTCGTATCCCATCCTGATGCCCTCGTACCTCCTAACAGGGGTAAATTTGTTTTAACCCCACATTCTTTGCTGCATGTGGGGCTGAAATCTCTTGCCCCTTCGGGGCATCTGCGTAACATAGCTCTACCCCTATTCTTATGATTCACGCAAGTGCATTAACATAATTTTTTGATAATCCTGATTATTTCTGATTACGGCAAACACCCGATGCACAAGCTTCGCCCTGACAGCGTTCAGGACAGACATCTTATTCTTTCCTTCGGCAACTTTCCTTTCATAATAGTCGTACAGTTCCCCCCCTGCACCTTGTGGCAACGACCAGGGCTGCTATGTGCAGGAGGGTTTTGATATTCTTGTCCGCCCGCTGCGAGACTCTGTTTCGCGACCGGATGCTGCTGTCCGATGAATAAGGAGAAGGGAGCCACACCGGCATGGCAGCAAAACTTGCGGGCATCCGTAAAGTCCGTGAAGCCTTTGGTGACAACAATCATCTTTACGACTGTTTTATCGCCAATACCTTCTGCCGTACAAAGACATTTATGCTGTTCGTACAGGGTTTCATCGCTCTGGATGAGTGTTTTGATTTCTTCCTCTACTTGAGAGAGGGACTCTTCCAACCCCCTTATCAATTTTTTCAACCGTACGCTCTTCTGCCTGTAATCCTTTTTACGCATAAAACGTTCCTGATCGGTCAGCTGCCCCTGATACCTGCTTTTGTCCGACACGTACATGTCACGTTCGCTTGTAAGCTGCTGCAAACTCATTATGTTCTCCTGCGGCAGATTGTACAGACAGGCCTTGTCCTGAAAACGGAAGCCGTAAGCGGCTGTCTTTCGGGCATCCAGCCGGTCGTTCTTTCCCCGCTGCATGCCGGAACTGTGTTTGATTTGTACCGGATTCTCCAGCCACAGGTC
>LBCX01000240.1 GCA_001657575.1 Bacteroidales bacterium Barb4 | reverse complement strand
AGTAAGGCTTCGTCTCTAAGGAATAGCGCTTCGTCGATAAGGACAAGCGCTTCGTCTCTAAGGAATAACGCTTCGTCTCTAAATACAAGCGCTTCGTCTCTAAAGAATAAAAAAACCATGTATCACATCCAAATCAAAAAAGTGATGAAAACTACGCTTGACAGATTATCCGATTACCGGAAAATTACCCCGCGCTCCAATCCATGAACCCCTGACAGAATAAACCCCTAACAGGGTTTGAAACCCTGTTACCTTAGCTTTGGCTGTACGGCGTTTCCAGCCATTGAGGGTGGCTGTTTGAGAAATTCGTCGTTGCTGCCCGATCATAAAGGAAGAGGCTAAAGGCGGCAAGGAGTCCGACAGTCAGGACTACCCAGCCTATGCGGTCAGGATTGTAGTCGTTCCAGAGCAGGTCGGTTAATTGTTGCGATGTGAGGTTTACCTGCCGGGCGGTCTCCTCAAAGCGGGCGTTGGCGGAAAGGTTGCCGGCTGTTTGCAAGCCTTTTTCGGCAATGAAACGCTGTGTCAGTGTCACTTTATCCGACAGGGATTGATAGACGCTGCCGGAGAGGAAGCCGCCAAGCGTACTCCCGATAAAGACAGGGATGAAAGAGTAGCCCATATACAGTGCTTTCTTGTCCGGCGGGGCGATGCGTCCGATGTATTCTGTTATTTTGGGCGAACCTGCCATTTCCCCTAAGGAAAAGACAAGGAGGGCAGTGAGTGTGAAAAGTACATTCTGCGATGCCATCGTGAGCGACATACCCAGCGCACATACCAGAAAGCCGGACATCATTGACCGTAGCGGGCGCATCCGCATGACAATGCCGGACACCACGATTTGCAGCAGAATAATGCACAGTGCATCCATATTGGTGATAAACTCGGCATCCATCACGCCCGGCATCGGGCTGTAATTCTCGCTGATAAAAGGGATATGAATGCTGAAAAAGTCATAGACCGCACTTGTGTCCACCCATTGCGAGATAAAGACGGGCAATATAAAGAACAGCTGGAAGTACGTCACCCAAAAACCGGAGACAATCACGAGGAAAACCAAGAACTTCCTGTCTTTGAAGATGCTTGCCATCGTGCGGAATATGCCGATAAAGGTTTGCCACAGGCTTTCCTGCCGTGTCTCTTTTGCGCGTGCCGGCTCTTTATAGAAGAGGAGCAGGATAAAGTTAAGGGCAATCATGACGGCGGAGATATGAAAGACAAGTTGCGGGGTACCTTTGAACAGTAGCGTTACGAGAGGCCCGAAGAAGGCACCGATATTGACCATCATGTAAAAGAGTCCGAAGCCGATGGAGGCAGTCTCGTCCGTTGTCGTTTTGGCGACTGTTGCCGACACGATGGGTTTGAACAGTGCCGCTCCCAACGCCAGACAGAGGTATATCAGGGATACGCCCGCAAACGAGGTAAACTGCGGCAGCAGCAGGAAAGCGGATATATAGATGATAAATGACAGGAAAAGTATCCGCCTGTATCCGTACCGGTCGGCAACGGCTCCGGTCAGCACGGGGAGGAAGTAGAGTATCCCTGTGCCGACTCCCATGATCCATCCCTTTTGGCTTTGGGAGAACTCCAGTCCGCCGGTGTCGGACGAGCCGGTCAGGTAGTTGGCAAACAGCAGGAAGAAGCCGTACCAAGCCCATCGCTCGACAAGTTCTATTGTATTTGCGACCCAGAATGTACGCGGGAATTTAGTAAAGATGTTCATATAAGTTTACTCATTGACGTTACGCTAAATTCCGAAAGGGCTTCGGTGTAACTTGGATGCTAATACCTAACAGCTACTGTTTGTGTTCGCTAACTAATGCTGTTAGTGTTCATAAACTAATGTTGCTTCGCGTAAACATCAGTTACTCAATAAAACATCCGGTCAATGCCGCCCAGATCAACTTCCGTGCTGTCATCGGGCATTATGCCGCAGGGATCAAGGTAGCGGGGGGGGATTTCAAACGTCTCGCTTTCGGAGTAGGTCAGGGAGGGGTCGGCATAGACTTTCTGCATGTAGAGACCGTAGATGGGGAGCGCCATGCTGGCACCTTGTCCCAAAGTGATGCCGTCAAAGTGTATGGCACGTTCTTCGCCTCCCACCCAGCAGCCGGAGACGAGACGCGGCGTGAAAGCCATAAACCAGCCGTCGGAATGGTTTTGAGTAGTACCTGTCTTTGCACCCATCTCGGCTTTGATCTCGTAACGATAGCGGATGCGTACACCCGTGCCTTTGTCAACAACGCCTTTGAGCATGTGCAACATTTTATAGGCAGCGTCTTCGGTCAGCACTTCGCTCATCTGCGGGGAAAAGGAGGCTACGGTATTGCCGTAGGAATCCTCTATGCGGGTGACGTAAATCGGGTCAATGCGGATGCCTTTGTTGGCGAAGGTGGTGTAGCCGGTGACCATTTCGCCGACCGATACATCGGGCGTGCCGAGTGCCAGAGCGATGACAGGGTCGATATGGTTCTTCAAGCCGAAGGAGTGGAGCAGGCGAACAAGGGTGTAGGGGGAGAGCTTGCCCATCAGGTAGGCAGTCACCCAGTTGGATGATTTCTGCAAGCCCCATTCAACAGTTACCATTTCACCCATCCTTTCGGTGGTGGAATTGGCGGGTGTCCATATACGTCCGTTTTCATCCCTCAAGTGCTGACTTACGTGGCGCAATTTGTCGCAGGGACTGATGCCTTCAATCATGGCAAGCGAGTAGAGGAAGGGCTTCATGGTGGAGCCGACCTGCCGCCGCCCGCCGTTTACCATATCATATTGGAAAAAGGAATAGTCAATGCCGCCGACGTAGGCTTTCACATGTCCCGTCTGTGCGTCCATCGACATGAAGGCGGTGCGGAGAAAACTTTTGTGGTAGCGGATGGAGTCCCAAGGAGTCATCACCGTGTCAATCATGCCCCCCCAACTGAAAACGCGCATCTCCACAGGTTTTTGAAACTCTTTCTGTATATCGCTTTCCCTCATGCCGTCCTTTTTGAGGGAGCGGTAGCGGTCGGTCTGGCGCATGGCGTGGAGCATGATGGTATCAATTTGTCCCGCCGAAAGGTCTCTGGAGAAGGGGGCATACGTGCGTCCATCCTTCTCGTGGGCGAATGTAGGCTGGAGAAAGCCGCCGATGTGTTCGCGCACGGCTTCTTCGGCGTACTGCTGCATACGGGAGTTGATGGTGGAATAGATCTTCAAACCGTCTGTATAGAGGTTGTAGAACTCGCCGTCAGACTTCTTGTTCTTGTTGCACCAGCCGTAGAGGGGGTTGTTCTCCCAAGAGGCGGAGTCTTCCGAGAACTTTTGTCCCTGCCACGAGGCATAGTTGGAACGCACGGGCTTGGACGCCGTCAGCGTCATGCGGAGAAACTCGCGGTAGTAGGGGGCAAGTCCTTCCTTATGGTCAACGCGGGTGAAATGGAGCGTCAGCGGGAGGGCTTGCAGGGAATCGCATTGGGCTTGGGTGAGGTATCCGGCGTTGTACATCTGGTCAAGCACCACATTCCGCCGTCCGCGCGTCCGGTCGTTGTAGCGGACAGGGTTGAAGTAGGACGGGTTCTTGCACATGCCGATGAGGGTGGCGACTTCTTCCGTCTTCAAGGTCTTGGGTGTCCGCCCGAAATATACACGGGCGGCAGATTCGATGCCGACGGCGTTATAGAGGAAGTCAAACTTGTTGAGGTACATATTGATAATCTCCTCCTTCGTGTAAAACCGTTCGAGGCGGACGGCTATTACCCATTCAATCGGCTTCTGGAGGATACGTTCAAGCACATCTTCCGCGCCGGGCGAGAAAAGCTGTTTGGCAAGCTGCTGGGTAATGGTACTCCCGCCGCCACCGCTTTTCTGCATCAGTACGCCGCGCTTTATCACGGCACGCAGCAGGCTCAGCGCATCAATGCCGCTATGATCGGCAAAGCGGATGTCTTCTGTGGCAATCAGGGCTTTGACAAGGTCGGCAGAAAGTTCTTCATACGTCACATAAACGCGGTTGTCCATGCTGTGGGCATAGCTGCCGAGTATCTTCCCGTCCGACGAGATGATTTGCGAAGCGTATTTGTCAATCGGGTTCTCCAGCTGCTCGACAGGCGGCATATAGCCTATCGACCCGTTGGCGATTGCCGCAAACACCAGTGCCACCGCCACGAGAACCGCCACAAACAGCGTCCAAACGGATATGATAATACCTTTTCTTACCTTAGAAGTCATTTTGGGGAAGTTAGAAGTTAGAAGTTAGAAGTTAGGAGTTAGGAGTTAGAATATAGAAGTTGGGAGTTAGAAGTTGGGAGATAGGAATTAGAAGTTAGAATATAGAAGTTTGGAGATAGGAAATCATATTGCATAAATTCCGAAGGAATGGGATATTTCAGCCCCACATGCAGCAAAGCGGAATGTGGGGTTAAAGATGACACAATCAAGAAAGTCCTGAAAGGACGACAGAATACAGAATATTATATGTTTGTAAATCATCGTTTGTAT
>LBCX01000239.1 GCA_001657575.1 Bacteroidales bacterium Barb4 | reverse complement strand
TATGAATTTGGGGGGCAAAAGTACACAGAATAAGCCGGAAATCTTTTTGGATATGCTTTGTTTGCAAAATATAAGTTGCTCTTTTGCACCTTGTAAAAAAGCAGAGGCTATATTAATAACTGATGTAACGCAGATGCCCCGAAGGGGCAAGAAATTTCAGACCCACATGTAGCGCAGCGGAATGTGGGGTTTAGATAAATACATCTCAAACAAAGCCCTGAAAGGGCGATACAGATACAAATGATGGTTTACAATGCAATATATATTATTCGGTCGTTCTTTCAGAACTTCCTTGCCGGTGCCGTCCTTATAACCCCACATTCCGCTGCGCTACATGCGGGGCTGAAACCCCGTATCCTTTCAGGATACCCTTGGCGGTGTTATCCATAACCCCACATTTCGATTCCCGACGTGCCGCTTCGCTTTACATCGGGCTGAAATCTCCTGTCCCTTCGGGGCGACCACTATAATTAGCTCCATTAAGTATGAGTTCCAATGTAAAAGCAGCAAAAGAACAATCGGCGGTGTGCAACTATTTCGCACATTCTTGATAAGCAATGTGGCTATATTTATTCTCAATTGTATCTTTGCCCGCTTATAATTCGGGGGTTTCAAATCCTCAACTATAATCTATCACATCATGTCATGGGAAAAATAATCCTTGCGGCTTGCCTGACAGCGGTTGTATGCCTGTCGGCTTTGGCGCAGACGGGCGAGAAGACCGTTATTGAGGTGGCAACGGACGAGGCGAGTTTAATCTTTCAAGTCGGGGAGAACGGGCGGCTGTATCAAACTTACTTCGGGCAATCCTTGCGGTATGACAATAAGGCGGCTAATCTGCCGCTTGGTGATGACCGGGCGAGCAATTTCCGCTTCACTTTTGAGGTTGACCAGACCAACAACCTGCGCGGGCTTTACAGCGTTCTCGACCTGATTGCCGCCAAATACCCCGCCGTCCCCATGATGCTCTGTTCCGGCGGCGGTCAGACGTTCTCCGGCGATTACCTGATGAAAGCCGGTCTCCCCCTTCTCTCCAGCCGACACATGGAAAGCCGTGTATCGGAACTCACCAAAATCCCCTGATGGAAACATTTATCATTATCGGTCTCATTTTGTTGAACGGTCTGCTGTCCATGTTTGAGATAGCCTTGGTTTCTGCCCGTAAATCACGCTTGGAGATTGACGCCAAAAAGGGCAGCACATCCGCCCGCAGGGCATTGGAGCTGGCGGATGAACCGGACAAATTCCTTTCCGCCATTCAAATCGGCATCACGCTGGTAGGCATACTGACCGGTCTCTATTCCGGTCAGGCTTTTGCCGCCGATGCCGCCCGCATGATAGAGCAGATACCCGCCCTGCAACCTTATTCCCTGCTGATTGCAAAGACGGGCATCGTTATCATCGTTACCTATCTCACGCTTATTTTCGGCGAGCTTGTGCCCAAACGCATCGGGATGAGCTTTGCGGAGCAGGTGTCCAAGCTGGCGGCACGTCCGATGACCGTCCTTTCCGCCCTCGGCTCCCCGTTCGTGTGGTTGCTGTCCCGCAGCACGACCTTAGTGGTCAATCTGCTGGGATTGAACAGGGAGAACGACAACCATGTAACGGAAGAAGAAATCAAAGCCATTGTAAAGGAGGGACTCAGTGCAGGTGAAGTGCAGGAAGTGGAGCAGGACATTGTGGAGCGCGTCTTCAACTTGGGCGACCGCGACATTACTTCCATTATGACCCACCGCAACGAGCTCGTCTGGTTAGACGTAACCGACAGCCCGGACAAAATCCGCGAGAAAGTGCAGGAGTTTCTCTTCAACATCTACCCCGTCGCCTCCGGCAAATTGGATAACCTCCTCGGCGTAGTCTTCCTCAAAGACCTTTTCCTTCCCATCAATACGCCCGGGTTCTCCCTTGAACCACTCATCCGTCCCGCCGAATACCTTCCCGAAAACCAAAGCGTCTATGCCGCCCTGTCCGTCTTCAAGCAGACACGCGCCAAATACGGCATCGTTACCGACGAGTTCGGTGGCATACAAGGCATCGTCACACTGAAAGACATCATGGAAGGCTTAATCGGTCAGTTCCCCGAAGCCGGCGAAGAATTGGACATCACGGAACGCGCCGACGGCACGTGGCTCGTGGACGGTCAGCTATCCTTCTACGATTTCCTCGCCCATTTCGACATGGAAGACCTCTACACCGGTCACGAGTTTAACACCCTGAGCGGTCTTATTCTGGAGAAACTGCAACACCTTCCCCATGCCGGCGAAACCCTGTCATGGTACAGCCTCGACCTTGAAATACTCGACATGGATGGGGCACGCATAGACAAGGTGTTAGTAAAAAAGAGGATTGAATGATTAACGGATAGGGGAGTTCTGAAAGGACGCCCGATTTCAGCCCCACATGGAGCGGAGGAATGTGGGGTTATAAGGACGCCGCCGACAATGGAGTCCTGCAAGGACGCCCGAATATGTATTGCATTGTGAACCGTCATTTGCAATTTATATCGTCCTTGCAGGACTCCACCGTGTCGCCCTTTCTGTAACCCCACATTCCGCTACGCTGCATGTGGGGCTGAAATCTCTTGCCCTTTCAGGGCTCTGCGCTACACAATTAATCATTCATCGCCAATCATAAACCGTTTTCCCGTTAGTTCAATACTGTTCCTTCTCGTTCGGGAAATCGGCAGATTTTACGTCTTCAATGTAGTTTTGGACGGCGCGGGTGATTTCCTCACCCAAGTTCGCATAGCGGCGGAGGAAACGGGGGGAGAAGTCCTGCGTGATGCCCAGCATGTCGTGCATGACCAGCACCTGCCCGTCCACACCGCCTCCGGCTCCTATCCCAATCATCGGAATAGTCAGCTCGGCGGCTACTTGTGCGGCAAGTTTGGCGGGTATCTTTTCCAGCACGATACCAAAACAACCGACATCCTCCAGCATGTGTGCATCCGCGAGCAGCTTCTGCGCCTCCTCTTCCTCTTTGGCGCGCACGTTGTAGGTGCCGAATTTGTTGATGGACTGCGGCGTCAGTCCCAGATGCCCCATGACCGGAATGCCTGCCGACAGGATGCGCTCGGCAGATTCCCTTATCTCTACGCCGCCCTCTATCTTGACTCCCTCGGCGTGCGTCTCCTTCATCACACGGATGGCGGAAACGAGTGCCTCCTTGGAGTTTCCCTGATAGGTGCCGAAGGGCAAATCCACGATAACCAGCGCACGTTTTACGGCTTTCACCACCGACTTGCCGTGATAGATCATCTGGTCGAGCGTGACAGGCAATGTAGTGAAATTGCCCGCCATGACATTGGAAGCCGAATCGCCCACCAGTATGACATCCATCCCCGCCTGATCAATCAAGGCAGCCATCGAGTAATCGTAAGCCGTGAGCATGGAGATTTTCTCCCCGCGCTGTTTCATCTCTATCAGGCGGCGGGTGGTCACCTTCCTGCTTTCCGCCTCTCTTTTTGCAACTGACATCTGTTTTGTTTTTTAGGTTATATCAAACTCCGCTGAAAGCACTGAAACCGCCGTCTATCGGCAGCAGGGCACCGGTGATGAAACTTGCGGCGTCCGAGCAGAGGAACTGCACGGCACCGTTCAACTCGTTAATATCGCCGAACCGCTTCATGGGTGTTTTGGCAATCACCTTTACGCTGCGTTCGGTAAGCGAGCCGTCGGGGTTGATGAGGACGGCGCGGTTCTGGTCGCCGATGAAAAAGCCGGGGGCGATGGCGTTTACCCGTATGCCGTCGCCGTACTTCAAGGCTACTTCCGTTGCCAGCCACTGGGTGAAGTTGGTGACCGCCGACTTGGCTGCCGAATAGCCGGGTACGCGGGTGATAGCCGAATAGGCTGCCATAGAGGATATGTTGATGATGCTGCCCTTGCCCTGCTCCGCCATGACTTTGCCGAAGGCATAGCTCGGATAGACCGTACCGTCGAGGTTCAGGCGCGTGACCTTGTCCCAATCGGCTATGTTCATGTCGAAGAAGCTCTGTTCAGGCGCAAGCGTAGCCCCGGGCAGGTTGCCGCCGGCGATGTTGAGGAGGATGTCAATGCGTCCCCATTGCTTCACAACATCCTGCGCCGCCTTTTCGAGGCTCGTGATGTCAAGGGCGTTGGCAACGAGACCGACAACATCACCGCCCAGCTCTTTCAGTTCCTTGATGCGTACATCCAGATTCTCCTGACGGATGTCAATGGCTGCCACCTTTGCGCCGGCTTTGATAAAACTTCGGGCGATGCTTCCGCCCAACACTCCTCCTGCACCGGTGATAACGGCAACCTTGCCTGCGATGCTAAACATTTCATTCATAATCCCTATTGTATTAAATTTGTTAATAACCTTCTAAAACTGACGTTATGCAGATGCCCTGAAGGGGCAAGAGATTTCAGCCCCACATGGAGCGTAGCGGAATGTGGGGTTAATGGCGATACGGTCAGGAGAGTTCTGAAAGAACGACTGAACAATTGTGGCACACATTAATAATCATCGTTTGTAGTTT
>LBCX01000033.1 GCA_001657575.1 Bacteroidales bacterium Barb4 | reverse complement strand
AAATTTAAAAAGCATAGGAAATTCAGCTTTTCTCAATTGCCGCTCTTCGGATTCATTAAAGATAGCAAGTGCAGAAGTGATTGGAGAACGTGCTTTTGAGGGCTGTGGCAGCTTAAAATCAATCTTCTTACCCCCAAATTTAAAAAGCATAGGAAATTCAGCTTTTCTCAATTGCCGCTCTTCGATTTCATTAAAGATAGCAAGTGCCGAAACGATTGGAGAACGTGCTTTTGAAGGTTGTGGCGGTTTAATAATGTCAATCACTTTACCCGGAAATTTAAAAAGCATAGGAGATTCAGCTTTTTTCGATTGCTCCTCTTTGCCTTCATTAGAGATAGCAAGTGCCGATACGATTGGAGCACGTGCTTTTGAAGGTTGTAACAGTTTAACATCAATCACCTTGCCCGGAAATTTAAAAAGCATAGGAAATTCAGCTTTTCTCAATTGCCGCTCTTCGATTTCATTAAAGATAGCAAGTGCAGAAACGATTGGAGCACGTGCTTTTGAAGGTTGTAACAATTTAACATCAATCACTTTGCCCGGAAATTTAGAAAGCATAGGAAAGTCAGCTTTCCTCAATTGCCGCTCTTCAATTTTATTAGAGATAGCAAGTGCCAAAACGATTGGCGAACGTGCTTTTGAAGGTTGTGACAGCTTAAAATCAATAACCTTTCCTGGAAATTTAAAAAGCATAGGAGATTCAGCTTTTCTCAATTGCCGCTCTTTGTCGGATTCATTAAAGATAGCAAGTGCAGAAACGATTGGCGAACGTGCTTTTGAAGGTTGTGGCGGTTTAATGTCAATCACTTTACCGAAAAATTTAAAAAGCATAGGAAATTCAGCTTTTCTCAATTGCCGCTCTTTGGATTTAATAAAGATGCCCAGTGCAGAAACGATTGGAAAACGCGCCTTTGAAGGATGTGAGAATTTAGGGTCAATCACTTTACCTGACAATTTAGTAAATCTTGGAGATTCGGTTTTTGTCGGTTGCCTCTCTTTATATTTAATGACTATCCGTCATGCAGAAACGATTGACGGACATTGGTTTTCCGGCAGTGAAAACTTAAGATCAATCACTCTGCCTGAAAATTTAAAAACAATAGAAAATAATACTTTTATCCACTGTAAATCGTTGTCGTCCATACAGATCCCTGATAGTGTAGAAACGATAGGTGCCAATGCTTTTAAAGGATGTCGGAATTTACAGTCTGCTGGTTTATCTGAAAATTTAAAAACAATAGGAAGAAATGCTTTTGCTGATTGTATATCATTATTGTCCATAGATATACCTAAAGCAGAAACGATTGGAGCCGGTGCTTTTGAAGGGTGTGGAAATTTAATGTCAATCACTTTACCTGACAATTTAGCATACCTTGGAGATTCGGTTTTTGTCGGTTGCCTCTCTTTATATTCAATGACTATCCTTCATGCAGAAACTATTGACGAACATTGGTTTTTCGGCTGTGATAGCTTAACATCAATCACTTTGCCTGATAATTTAAAGATAATAGAAAAGAATACTTTTAGTTATTGCAAATTTTTACAGTCCATAGATATACCTGATTTGGTAACTTTCATCGGAGCCAATGCTTTTGCAGGATGTGAATATCTAAAATCAATCATTTTACCCGAAAATTTAACGACAATAGAAAATAATGCTTTTGCCGGTTGTAAATTAATATCATCCATAAATATACCTAATTCGGTAACTTTTATCGGAGCGGATGCTTTTGCCGGCTGTGACAGTTTAGCCTCTTTTTATTTGAAATGGAACAGTCTGGCTGTTTTAAACAGATTAAATATTTATGATTTGATTTTTAACAGTAAAAAAGTTTATATCCCTAAAGATACTGAAGCATTTTACGGATATGAAAATGAAGAAAGTAAATTCAAAGGAGGATTACTTGTCCCAAATGAATATACGCTGGAAGTGACAGCAGACGGCAACGGGAAAATACTTTCTAAAAATGATATACTGTATAAGTGTAAATCTTTTATACCTATAGAAGCAAATGCTAATCAGGGATATAAATTTTTGAATTGGACAAATCAACACGGTGAAATTATATCAACCGATAATTTTTATTTATTTAATATTGAAAAAAACACTGTCCTTAAAGCAAATTTCATCATTAATAAATATAATACACTCATTTCATTAGGGAGTTACGGGGGCTATTTTACTGACATTGACAGAGTGTATAACTATAATGACCCGTTGACGTTGGAAGCATTTCCATACGATAATTATGAATTTTACAAATGGACGTTAAACGGAGATTCCATTTCCAATGAGGCTGTTCACGTTGCTACTATTTCGGGTAATACGGTCAATGAGTTTAAGGCTTACTTTAAGAAACTGAAAACGGAAACACCGCCTGTGCCTCCTATACCTCCTCTGCCCCCTGAATCAAATTTGGACGTGAATAATAAAATATCAGTCGGATATGCCGGCGAAAATCTGTATCTGACTAATTTGGATAATTATGTTATTACCGTACATTCATTAGATGGCACATTGATAACCAAATTCAAAAATAATGAAGCGGAAAAGCACATTAATTTATCATCAGGGATTTATATCCTTCATGCTGTTTCTTCCGAAAACAGGTTTACAACAAAATTTATAGTTCGTTGAACAGGTCAAATAGTATGCCGTAAAGCATGTTTATTTATTTGTGGAGACAATAGGGAGTGTCTATTTTCGAACCGTCAAAATTTCTCTTAAATACAAAATCAAAAAAATAAAAAGATTATGGCGAAAACAATTAGTTTCAACGATCTTAGAAAAATCAAAGACAGCCTGCCCGACGGAAGTATTCATCGCATTGCCGATGAATTGAGCTTATCCGTTGAAACGGTACGAAATTATTTTGGCGGGCAGAACTTTAAGGACGGCAAATGCTGCGGCGTTCATATTGAACCCGGTCCCGGCGGCGGGATAGTTGTTTTGGACGATACCTCAATCTATGAGCGTGCTTTGCAGATACTGGAAGAAAAACAGTCGGCATCGAAAGCACCGGAAGCGTAAAGAAGCTGACGCACACATTTTTAAGGAAAGCCCCGGAGTAAAGACAATTTACAACGGGGCTTGATTTGTTTATCGTACATGAGTAAAGAACCAATGAATAAGGACAGGGAACAAATATTGAAGCTGATCAGGGAACTGAAACGGAATATCCTTCCGGATGAGAAACTGATTCTTTTTGGCTCGCAAGCCCGGAAGGAGGCACATGAAGAATCTGATTGGGATTTGCTTATCTTATTAAATAAGCCGGCTCTTTCACCGGATGATTATGATCATTATGCCTATCCTTTTGTAGAACTTGGCTGGAAATTAGGTGAATACTTTAGTACGAAACTCTATACTGAAACAGATTGGAAGAGAAGAAGCCCTTCCTTATTCTACAAAAATGTGCAAACCGATGGCATTGAAATCGTATGACACTCTCTGTTGAAGAAAGAAATGCAATTATATTCCATATATTTAGATAAGTATGTGATAAGAATTAGTTTATAATAGTTTCACAATCGCCCCGAAGGGACAGAAGATTTCAGCCCCACATGCAGCGAAGCGGAATGTGGGGTTACGGAGGGCAGCGTCAGGAAAGTTCTGAAAGAACAATACAAAATGCAACCTGTAATATTCGGTTGTTCTTTCAGAACTTATTGGTAATTCTTTTAACCCCACATTCCGCTTCGCTGCATGTGGGGCTGAAATCTCCTGTCCCTTCGGGACGACCGCGCAACATTAGATATAATATAAACTAATTTGCATCACGTACTTAATCTAAATAGTCGTCCCAAACACTTTATTCTTGGATACAGTCGCCTGAAACTCCTTCAAGTAGGAAGGTTCAAAGTAGGCTGTATCCTCAAAACGTTTTTCAGCCAAAGCCTTTTCGGCAAAGAGAATCATATTTTCCGCCAGCGGGTGAATGCCATCCAAAAAGCAGGCGTTGGGAGATGTGATAATGTCTTTGCATTTGGCGGCACCGTTCCCGAAAAAGCAGACGTTGCCCTTATCTAAAAAGGAGGAACAAGTGTCGGCGGTTACAATCTCGGCAGTTGTACGGCGAACAGTGTCAAGTTTTGCATCATATACGGCGGAATAAACTTCCATCCGCCGGGCATCCAACATGGCACAGTACAATGTTTCCGCATCCATTGTGGATTTTTCTACAGCCGCATACGCCAAAATATCAAGCGTAGGAACGGCTATGAGTGGAATACCGTATCCGAAGCACAAGCCTTTCGCCAAAGAAGCACCAATCCGCAACCCCGTGTAAGACCCCGGCCCGCTGCTGACCGCCACCGCTTCCAACTGCCCGCCCGTCTCCTTCATCACGTTTATCGCCTCTTCTGCATATACCCCCGCCGACGCCGCATGAGAAGGCCCGTCCAAAGAAACCTTATTAAAATATACTGCCCCATTGCCCGACAGGGCAACAGAGCAAACAGCCGTTGAAGTCTCTATATGCAGTATCATACTAAATCCGTTTCATCTGTGTAATCCGTATGCCGAATGCGCAAATGTACGATATGTTTCGTAGTTTTGCGCGCGAATGACGCGGAGCGGGAGGGCAGTCGCGGATTAGAATATTCAATTCTTTATATTCTCAATATTAAATTTGTATGATACAATCAATGACCGGCTTCGGTAAGGTTATCGCCGAACTGCCGTCAAAAAAGGTGACGGTAGAGATAAAAACTCTCAACAGTAAACAATTGGATCTTTCTACGCGCGTACCCTCCGTGTACAAAGAGAAGGAGATGGAGATTCGTTCTCTGTTGCTTCAATCGCTGGAACGCGGCAAGGTGGATTTCAATATATTCGTCGAGTCTATCGAAAAGGATACGTCGGTGCGGATTAATGCGGTTGCCATCGAGGCGTATTACGAGCAAATCAAGGAGATTGCCGGCAAGTTGCAAATAGCCGCGCCGGCAGACTGGTTTCCGGTGCTGCTCCGCCTGCCCGACACCACCCTTCATGCGGAAACAGTCGAATCGGACGAGACGGAATTGCAGATTGTCATGGAATCCGTCCGGGAAGCCATCCGCCGGTTATGCAATTTCCGCAGGCAGGAAGGGCAGATGCTGTCCGACCTGTTCAAAAAGAATATCGCCAATATTGAACATCTCCTTGTCGAAGTTGACAGCTATGAAGGCGAACGCATCAAAAAGATTAAAACCCGTATCACGGACAATCTGGAAAAGACGATGGGAACGGACTACGACAAGAACCGCTTTGAACAGGAAATGATTTACTACATCGAAAAGCTGGATGTCAACGAAGAGAAAAATCGCCTGACCAACCACCTGACCTATTTCCTTAACACTATGGAAGACAAGCAGGCGCAGGGAAGAAAGCTGGGTTTCATCGCACAGGAAATAGGGCGCGAAATAAACACGCTCGGCTCCAAAAGCAACCACGCCGAGATGCAAAAGATTGTCGTTCAAATGAAAGACGAGCTTGAGCAAATTAAGGAGCAGGTGCTGAACGTGCTGTAACCCGTTAATTGTTAATCGTTACCCCGTTGATTAAGGTTGGCATATTCTCCGGCTCTTTCAATCCCGTTCACATCGGGCATTTGGCTTTGGCTAATTGGCTGTGCGAGTTTGAAGAGCTGGATGAAGTCTGGTTTGTCGTTTCACCTCAAAATCCTTTCAAGCGGCAGGCGGATTTGATGGACGACCGCCTGCGCTTGGAGATGGTGCAAGCCGCCGTCAAAGGTTATCCCAAGTTCAAGGCGAGCGATATTGAGTTTTCCCTCCCCAGACCGTCCTATTCCGTCCATACCTTGCAGGCGTTGGAAACCAATCATCCCGACTGCTCTTTTCATTTCATCATAGGCGCGGATAATTGGGAACTTTTCAAGCATTGGAAAGACCATCAAACGATTATGGCACGCTATCCCATCCTTATCTATCCCCGCAAAGGCTGTGACAACATCGTTATTCCCGAACAATACCCGTCTGTTCGCCTCGTCCATGCGCCGCTGATGGAAATATCCTCGTCTTTTATTCGCGAAGCGTTCAAGGCGGGCAAGGATGTCCGCTTTTTTCTGCCGGAAGCTGTCCGGAGGCATTATATACATATATAATCTGTCCGGCAGACCGGCTGATTTCCTGCGACAGCCGCTTCTTCACCCTGAAAATGGAGGTAATAGTTACCGGTAACCGTCTTCCGAAGTTCGGATGCCGTTTTCCGAAGTTCGGTAATTGCTTTCCGAAGTTCAGATACCTCTTTCCGAAGTTCGGAAAATGTCTTCCGAAATTCGGGAAACACTTCCCAGATTTCGGGAAACGCTTTCCGAATTTCGGTAAATACCTTCCGGACTTCGGATAGTACCTTCCGAGTTTCGGTAGTTTCCTTCCGAAATTAGGATAACACTCCCCGAAATTCGGAATCCGTCTTCCGACTCATGGAATTGCCCTGTCCGGTCAAAAGGAGGCAGAAAAGAAAGAGTATATCGCAAAAACAATATATTTGCAACTGAAATAAAACAAGCATACTAACCTTTTTTCGAGACGATTATGGCACTGAAAGCAGTATCCGACTACAAGTCCCTTACACCGGTCAACAAATCAGCCTTCTTGAAACAGATCAAACAAAAGGTGCTGCCCAATCTGGCAGCGTGGCACATCAGTGAAACCGACTATGCCGTCTTTTCCACATGGTGCGACACGCTGACGAAAAAAACAGAACTTTGGAAAAGCCCGCACACTTGCACATCGGAGGTGCGCACCGACCTGCACAGATACGAGGCGCAAACCGATGCCTTGGTGATGAACTGGCTCAGATCCTTCATCATGAACAATCCGTACATCACGCCGGCAGAGCGCATCGGCATGGATCTGCCTCCCGACCCGTACAAAAAACGCACGGCAAGACCGGCTCTCGAACTGCCTGTTGTGGCACGGATTCAGTCAAAGGAGGGCGGACGGATACGATTCCGCCTCTTTCAATCCGAAACGTCCGGCAGACCGGGCAAACCCGACGGCGTAATCGCCTGCGAACTCTATTACGGGGAGGGCGAGAACCTCCCTTTTGAACAGTGCAGCCGCCATGAGTTGTACACCAGAAGCTGCTTTATCCTGACCTTCGACCGCAAGGTTTGGAATCATCCGCACACGGTTTATTTCCGCTGGGTCAGCCAGAAAGGAGAATATGGACCTTGGGGGGTAGCTTATGGCTTTGTACCTATTCAGTAAAATACGGACTACTAAAAGCTCAAAAAGATACATTTCCCTCGTTTTCCTTTACCCGTTCATTTTTTTTACAGACTTTCGCGCCGTCAAAATAAAGGCATCACCATAGTTCCATTTGGACTATGGTGACAGCAAAAAGCAAACAGACAGACAGAATGACAAACATTATGGAAAACCAATAACACGGACTAAGCCGGTTTACGCAGGCAAGAGTCATTCTTAATTCCGTGTAAATCTGTTTAATCCGTGTTGTCAATATGCAAAAAGCACCACCGCAGTCCAAATGGAATCAAGAAAAAGGAATAAGAGTATCCTCTGTTATGTTTATCAAAGGGATTTACGCCGGTCGTCCGGCTTCGTTTCAACTGATGATTTTGCTGGCACTTGTGGCGGGCGGGACGATGTTGTCTTCTGGCGTGGGGATAGGGGTTGCCTCTGCTGTTTACGGATATACGGATGATATGATGCAATCCCCCGGTGTCTTGCGGGTGGTTCTGTTTCTGTCGTCTGCCGGGACGTTTCTGCTGCCGGCTTGGGCATTGGCTTGGCTGTGTGGTAATCAGGTGGAGAGGTTTCTGTCCGTCAAGGGGATGCCGGATGCAGAGGTGTTGGGGCTTGTGTTTGTTTGCATGCTTTTGCTCTCGCCCGTTATCAATTTGTCCGAGTTCTTTAACAAACAGATGGAACTGCCGGCGTTTATGGAGCCGATAGAGGCGTGGATGCGCGAGCAGGAAACGGAGGCGGAGGAGATGGCTACGCTGCTGACCGCCCGAAGCGATACGGTATCTTTCCTGTCCAACCTGCTGGTGATGGCACTTATGGCTGCCGTCACGGAGGAATTTCTCTTTCGCGGGGCTTTGCTGCGGATTATCGGAAAGGCAGTGGCAAACCGGCACCTTGTTATTTGGATAACAGCCGCTACTTTCAGTGCCTTCCATTTGCAGTTCTTCGGCTTTCTGCCGCGAATGCTGCTGGGTGCCTATTTCGGCTATCTGCTGTATTGGAGCGGGAATATATGGATACCCGTCTTCGCCCATTTGATGAACAATACCATAGCCGTAGCCATCCTGTCCTATCCCCGACTGCAAGAGTACGAATTTCTCACGGGCGAGCTGTCCGATAATATGGTATTGCCTTATGCCGCAGTCGCCGGCGTTGCCTGCCTGCTTCTTATTCCTCTTTTGAAAAGGTTGAAGAAGAGGGCGGCACGCTCCGTTTAGTTTATATTATATCTAATGTTTTCACGGTCGTCCCGCAGGGACAGGAGATTTCAGCCCCACATGCAGCGCAGCGGAATGTGGGGTTTACGGAAAGGACGATTCGATGGAGTCCTGCAAGGACGATACAAATACAAATGATGATTTACAAACATATAATATCCGGTCGTTCTTTCAGAACTCCCTCGGCGATATCGTTCTTATAACCCCACATTCCGCTGCGCTGCATGTGGGGCTGAAATCTTGTATCCTTTCAGGATACCCTTAATCATTCGCGGGCTGAAAGCCTGCAAATAATTACCGGTTAATGACTTTATGGCGGCTGTTGCCTTCCGTAGTGTTCACCGAAAGGATATAAACGCCGGCTTCCCTGCTGGAAAGGGAGAAAGTAACTTGTGAGTCTCCACTGCGGAAGCGTTCTTCTTTCAGGATATGTCCCGACAGGTCATACAGCGTAACGCCCAAGACAGCGGCGTTGCTCTTTGAGCGAATGATGAATTCTGTATCCGTGCGACCGGAAGAAACGGTTATTCCCGACGGTTGAACTTGCAGCGATGCAAGGGTTGTTGCAAGGTCGTTGGCGAATACGGGCAGTTCGAGAATAATGCCCGGTTCACCCCGCAGAGGTGTCCATCCATAATCCTTCGTATAATAGTGCATCCGGATGCGGTCGCCTGCTTCCACATTGGTTGTAATGGTAAGGGGGATACCTTCGTCCCCCCACATGATATTCGATGGAGGAAGCTCGCCACCCATTTCTTCCACGTCTATTATATGCAGCGTATCCTTTACATTTCCCGCCTTGTCTTCCAAAAAGAAAGCAAACGGACCGGGGAAAGAGTGGTATCCGTAATTATAAACGTAGGCATAATACAGGTTGAAAGGCTGGTCTTTGATGATGTTGTCCACATCGGTATATAAGCCGAATGCACCCGGCTGGACTCCTTCCGGAGGATCAGCCTCCATAAAGAAAACTTCATAGCGCGGGATAGAGCCTTTTACGGGCTTCTGCATACCGATTAAGGCGTCTTGCTGACGGGAATAGCCGTTTCCCTCCGTAGTGCCTCCCGTTCCTGCGGAGGATGGGTTGAGTCCGGACAGCCGGTAGAAGCCGTTGGACATTCCGCTCCATCCCCAATTTACGTGAAAGTAATCATCCTCTCCATAGCCGTCAATGACAAACATGTGTCCTGATGAAGTCGTCGGGTTTTCACCGGTGTAAATGACCGGACGGCTGTCGTCCAGTTCGCTCCGGATAAGGTTGTTCCATTCATTGTCCGAGTAGAGGTCGCGATAGGCGAGATAGGCACCTTCGTCATATCCAAAGTTTGTGACTACGGCTTTCTGCATATTAGGCGAAAAGGCACCGCTTGAAGAACTGCCGTATTCCATATTTGCCGCCACACCGCAATGGTATATCAGCCGTGCCACGGCATTTCTTTCGTTCGTGCTCCAACCGAACATCGGGTAAGTGCTCCGCATATTACCCCAATCGTATGCGACATTAAACGATTCATTGAGTCTCTTCCCGTTTTTCATCGTATAGCGGTTTGACCCTGCCCCTTTTTCCGGCCATTGATGATAGTGCATGACAATCGCCATAGCTGTGGCGACGCAACCGGCTACCGAGCGCGTATTCCCATCCATCGGGCAGAAATAATTATAAGGAGACTGCTGATCCCACAGTGCCGTTTCCAGCACATATTCCGAAGCGGCGGCATCCGTTTGCTCTCCTGATAATAAAGCCTGCCACTGCTGCGCGATTTCATCCGAAGCTGCATATTCGTTTGTCCGGCGGGCATAAGCCGTCTCATCCTCGTAAAAGGTCAGCCAGTAAGCAAGATTGTCGGGCATTTGCTCCGTACCGAAAGAGCCGCTGCCGGCATAGCCGAGTATGGGGAATGCCTTGTCGTCGCCTGCCACAATGACAAAGCCACTTTCTTTCCCTACATTATATATATACAACAACGGATCGCTGTTTGTACGCAATCCGGTGGCGGGTGATGCATTGTCCGTACCGGTATAAACCAATGTGATTTCCGGCTTGCTGCGCAAGGGCGATACTGTCGCCGCATACCGTGCTGCCGCCAGCCGTGCCGTCGCTTCGGAAACAGGTTCGGCGGATAAGGCACCGACAAAGGCAAACAGGAAAATGGAGCACAGCATGACAAACTTCTTGCCTGCCGCGGGATTCAAATACATCATATTGTTTGCAGTAAAAATTAAGCGTGCAAAGTTATACTTTCCAATGACTCTGCATCACACAGAACGGCAAGGATACTTAATATAATAACTGGAATACTCCGAAGGGGCTACTGTAAAACATTAATCACCTGTTGTTCAGCTGTATTTCGATGTTCCGATCACGTAATTACAGGATAAATTGGAGCGAACTATTGTATTATGGTTTGTTTATAAATATTTACCTTTGTGCCGTTAAATATAATTTTATAAGGATGGTTGAGTTTATTGGTACAAATGCCGGTCTCGTATGGAGTGCATTGAGCGAAGGAGGCAAACAGAGTGTGAAGGAAGTCAGGAAGGCGACGAAAATCAAGGAAAAGGATTTGTATGCCGCCTTCGGCTGGCTGGCGAAGGAAGGGAAATTGTTTTTTGAAGAGGCTGACGATGAGCTGTTCGTCAGGCTGGTATAGAAAACAAGACAATCAAAACGAATGAAGGCTGTTCGATTTCGGATTGAACGGCCTTTTGTTTTTGTTTAACGCTTAAAAGGACAGAAAAATAGGCGGCTTATTGCCCAATTCAATTCAATGGCGTACTTTCGCCCGCAATTTTGGTGCAAAATGACCGAAGAGCATAAGAGATTGCTGGCTGTATTTGAAGTAAGGGTTCGCGATTTGATGGCAGTCTGCGAAAAACAAAAGCAGAAAATAGGCGAACTGACCGAAGTATTGGACGGGAAAGACAAGGAAATACGGCAGGCAAAGGAGATGATTAACGAATTGAACACCAAATGTGATAATATGCTTACGGCACGCATCGTTTCCGTCAGTGAAGGAGACATTAAAAGTGCCCGTAGTCGGTTATCGAAATTAGTGCGGGAAGTTGATAAGTGCATTGCATTACTGAACGAATAGAATAGCGGCAATGGACGATAAATTTCTTATTCACGTAGATATAGCTGATGACACCTACGGCTTGCGGATCAGACGGGAAGACGAGCAGTTGTTTCGAGATGCGGCAAAGCTTTTGCGCATGACGATCCATCGCTACCGGCAGAAATATACCGACTCGGAGCCGGACTTGAAGGCACTGCTGGCGATGGCGGCTTTGCAGTTGGCAACAGACAAATTATATCTGCAGGGAAAGAATGACACGACACCTTTTACGGAGAAGATACAACAGTTGACCGATGAAATAAGCACCTGCTTGAAAGGTTCATAATCTGTTTGTCACAAAAAGGTTTCCGCACTGCTTTGCACGGGACAGCTCCGTGAAGAGGTAGTGTTTTTTTATTATTATACATAATACTAAATAATTGTTTATATGGAAATGATAATCATATCAATAGTAGCCTCCCTCATTGCCGGAGGCGTGCTGGCATGGTTGGGGATGCGCCATCTGGCGAATTCCAAGTACAACAGCCTGATTCGGGAAGCGGAAAAGGAGGCGGAAGTGGTCAAGAAAAACAAGCTGCTGGAGGTGAAGGAGAAGTTTCTGCATCTGCAAGCCGATTTGGAAAAGCAGGTGTCGCAGCGGAACGCCAAACTTCAATCAACCGAGGCAAAGCTGAAACAAAAGGAAATGACTGTCGCCCAGCGTCAGGAAGAGTTGCAGCGCAAGAACGGCGAAGTGGAAGTAATCAAAGAAAACCTTGCCGCCCAATTGGAACTGATCGAAAAGAAGAAGCAGGAAATCGAAAAGAAGAAGCAGGAGCTGGAAAAGATGCACCAAAGCGAAATCGAACACTTGGAGGCTATCTCCGGTCTTTCCGCCGATGAGGCGAGGGAGCGGCTGATAGATTCGCTGAAAGATACGGCGAAAGCAGATGCCGCCGCTTATGTGAACGATATTGTCGAAGAGGCGAAGATGACTGCCAACAAAGAGGCGAAGAAAATCGTCATACAGTCCATTCAACGGGTTGCTACTGAAACGGCTATCGAAAACTCCATCACCGTATTTCATATTGATTCGGACGAAATCAAGGGGCGCATTATCGGTCGCGAAGGGCGTAACATCCGCGCGTTGGAAGCGGCTACGGGCATTGAGATTGTGGTGGACGATACGCCGGAAGCCATTGTCCTCTCCGGCTTCGACCCTGTCCGCCGCGAGATCGCCCGGCTGGCGTTGCATCAACTCGTGCAGGACGGACGTATCCACCCTGCCCGCATAGAAGAAGTAGTCAACAAAGTGAAAAAGCAGGTGGAAGAAGAAGTGATAGAGACAGGGAAACGCACGACTATTGACTTGGGCGTTCACGGGCTGCATCCCGAACTGATTCGCATGATCGGTAAAATGAAATACCGCTCATCCTACGGGCAAAACCTTTTGCAACATGCCCGTGAAACGGCAAACCTCTGCTCCGTAATGGCTTCTGAATTGGGATTGAACCCGAAGAAGGCGAAACGCGCCGGTCTGTTGCACGATATAGGCAAAGTGCCTGATGACGAACCGGAATTGCCGCACGCCATACTTGGTATGAAGCTCTGCGAGAAATATAAAGAGAAGCCGGACATCAGCAACGCCGTCGGTGCTCACCACGATGAAATGGAGATGCAGACGCTGCTGGCTCCCATCGTACAGGTGTGTGATGCCATATCAGGTGCTCGTCCCGGTGCCCGCCGTGAGATTGTAGAGGCGTACATCAAACGCCTGAATGATTTGGAACAGCTGGCATTGGCTTATCCAGGCGTTGTGAAAACCTATGCCATACAGGCAGGCAGGGAATTGCGCGTAATCGTAGGTGCCGACAAGATAGACGACAAGGAAACCGAAAACCTGTCAAACGAAATAGCCAAAAAGATACAGGACGAAATGACCTATCCGGGGCAGGTGAAGATTACGGTGATACGTGAAACACGGGCGGTGAGCTATGCTAAGTAGCATCAAAATATTATTCTTGTGCCATGCAAAGAACCGGAAACAGACGGAACATATCCGATGAAGTCAAAAAGTGCCGCAGGGAATACTATTCAAAGTTTTTTAGTGACTTGGCGAAAGTCGTTTTCACTGTTTTGGTTGTCGGAAATGTCTTTTCTGTTTTTGCTGAAACAGAAAACCGCAACTTCTATTTGATTTTAGAGGTCGGCGGTTTACTCGGGACTTTTCTCCTTGTTTCAATTGGCAACAAATTTATTAAATAACAACAGACTGTTATGGAACAACTTGCAATAACACTTGCTATTGTTTGTATAATAAGCGCAGGCATATATATTTACACCTTTACTCCGTCAGGGAAGCGGTGGACGGGAGAGGTGGACGATGTGCAGGAATAACCTGAGATAATATAATAAAGAAAGAGGCTGTCTAATTTAGACAGCCTCTTTCTTTTTGCAATAAATACGGTTTATTCGATGAATGTAAGGCAGACGGGCATATTCAATTGTATATCCTTATGAATGTCTGTCAGTAAGCCGGTTGTACCGTCTATTTCGAACACCTGCACTTGGTCGCTGTCCTTATCGGCAACCAGCAGGAATTTCCCGTTTGGGGAAACAGCAAAGTTGCGGGGATGCTTGCCGGTGTATTGATAGCCGTTTGGGGTCAGCCTTCCCGTTGTTTGGTCAATGGCATAAATGGCAAGACCATCGCCTTTCAGGCGGTTGGAGGCGTAGAGGAACTTCCCGTCGAGAGTAATGCGGATGTCAGCACTGCCCATTGCGTGGAGCGGGTCGGCTTCAATAGTCTGAAACTCTTTCAAATCGCCGTCGGCATAAATAAAGCCGACAACCGTTCCGCCCAATTCAGTGACCAAATACATGTATTTCCCCGAAGGATGGAATATGAAATGGCGGGGACCGGAACCGGCGGCTGTTTGGCAGGACACCAAAGACTCCTCATTCAGGAAAGCCCCCTTGCCGGAATAATCTGTGTCAAACCGGTAGATATGATCCGTGCCCAAATCCGCCGCAAAGAGATATTTCCCGTCCGGCGAGAAGTTTACGCAATGCAGGTGAGGCTTGTCCTGCCGTTCGGCGATAATGCCTTTTCCTTCGAAAGTGACAAGTTGAGACAAGGCAGCCAGTGTGCCATCCGCCTGAATTGGGAAGACGGAGAGGTTGCCCCCGCTGTAGTTGGCGGTTACGGCGAATGTCCCGCGACTGTCAACTACAATGTTGCAAGGCGCACCGCCTTTTGTTTCTTGGGTGTTCAGCAGTTTCAGTTTGCCCGTCTGCTTGTCGAATGAGAGGGTGTTTGCAAATGCAGGCTCTTCCGCATTCTCGGTCACGGCGTACACAAAGGTGTTGTCCTCGTTCGTTGTAACGTAGGAAGCGTTCTCCACTTTCTCAGTGCTCACATACTCCGATTCCCCCGTCTGCTCATTAAACGTATAGACATAAAGCCCCTCACTCGTTCCTGCCGTGTACGTCCCGATCAACAGATAAAAAAGGTAGTCAATCATCATTTTGTTTCTCTTGCTTACTTCAGCCAGTTGGCAATAATCGTTTTCCCCGACGGTGTGAGGATGGATTCGGGATGAAACTGTACGCCACGCACATCATATTGCCGATGCCGCAACGCCATGACCTGCCCTTCCTCGTAATCTTCGGCAGTGACTTCAAGGCAGTCGGGAAAATCCTGTCGCGAAACAACCCATGAATGATAACGCCCTGCACGGAAAGCAGGATACAGGTCGGCAAACAGCGGCTCGTCCCGCATCAAGACCCGAATATCGGAACACACGCCGTGATGCACCTGTGTCAGATTCAGTAGCTTTGCCCCGAACGCCTCCCCGATTGCCTGCATGCCCAGACATACGCCGAAGATGCTCTTCTCCCTTGCATAGCGGCGGATGAGGGGAAGCAGAATGCCTGCTTCCTCCGGTATGCCGGGCCCGGGGGAGAGGAGGAACTTGTCAAAGCGTCCGGCTTCCTCCACGCTTATCTTGTCGTTGCGGTGCACTTCCACATCCGCCCCCAATTCCTTCAACACGTGCAACAGATTGTAGGTAAAGGAATCGTAATTGTCTAATAATAATATTTTCATAACATCAGCTATTTTATTTACTGAGAGCTTGTTCAAGGTCGGCAATCAGGTCATCAGCATCTTCCAGACCAACGGAGAGGCGGAAGATGCCTTGACCGGCGAAAGCGTCCCATGAGGCGGACTGTTCGGGGGTGGAGAGTTTGAAGGAGGTTTGCAACACCGCTTTACTGTCGAGGTAGAAGATGAGGGAACGGTGATGACCTAAGGAGACGGCATAGTGTATGACTTGCAGCTTTTGGGCGAGACGGCGGGCGGTTTCTTGCGGAGTTTCCCTGTCGGTATTGGTTTGGAAAGTAATCATGCCGGAGGTGTTTCTCATCTGACGTTTAGCCAGCTCATACTGCGGGTGGGAGGGGAGGCCGGGATAGATGACCCGCTTTACTTCGGGACAGGTTTCCAGCCATGCGGCGACTTTCAGGGCATTGTCCTCGTGTACGCGCATACGGATGGGGAAGGTAGCCAATCCCCGCAAAATCAGCCATGCGTTGAAGGGGCTAAGCGTGCCTCCCAGACGGATGGCTGTTTGTTTGCGGAGCAGGGCGAGGTCGGCTCTGCTGCCCAGAACGGCACCGCCGAGAGCATCGCCGTGACCGCCGAGGTATTTGGTCAGCGAATGGATGACGAAGTCCGCACCCAATTGCAGGGGCTTGGTTGCCGCAGGGGTGGCGAAGGTGGAATCTACGGCTAATCGGGCACCGACGCTGTGGGCTATGTCCGCCGTGAGGGCTATGTCCGTGAGCCGAAGCAAAGGATTGCAGGGAGTTTCGATGTAAACGAGTTTGGTGTTCGGTCGCAGGGCGGCGCGGACAGCTTCCGGGTCGGAGGTGTTCACTTTGGTTATGGCAACGCCCAGAGCGGGAATCATTTCGTTGGTTATTTCCGACAAGGCGGCATAGGCTACATCACTTACGACGGCATGGTCGCCGGCTTTGAGCAGATGAAACAGCAAGGCGGAGGCGGCACCCATTCCGCTGGCAAAGGCAACGGCGGTCTCCGCCTCTTCCAATGCGGACAATTTCGCTTCCAACTGGTGAATGGTGGGATTTCCCCAGCGGGTGTACACGCAGGCGTTGCTCTCCTCAAAGCCTTCCACGGAAAAGGTGGTATCGGCATCTACCACAAAGGTAGTGGACATGACGAGGTTCGGAGAGGAAGCGTTGGTTACAGGGTCGGGAAATTCTCCCGCATGAACGGCTTTTGTCTGTTCGCCCCAGTGGCGGGGCAGGTTTGTCTTGTACATGGCAGTGTATGAATTAGTGCCGCCAAAGGTAGCAATTGTACTTTATGCGACATGGATTTGTGCATCAAACACGACTGTGTCACTACTTTCATATACGACAGTATCAAATATCCATATAGAATTTTATAGCGTGTCCGTCTGTATATGGCAATATTTGAAACAGACACACGCTATAATCCGAATTAAATTATCTTTGCCCGCAAATTTTTGGAAAAATAGGGGTTACTACCGTAGTTCCATTAGAACTA
>LBCX01000238.1 GCA_001657575.1 Bacteroidales bacterium Barb4 | reverse complement strand
ACCCCGCCGCGCCATCATCGTAAAAGCCAACCCCGTACACCAGCACGTTGAGAAACCTGCCGAAGAAGAAGTCTTGGACGTGAAAGTGGACGACTTCGGCTTCTGACCCGTGAAAGTGTATCCCGTTGCAATAACTTGCAGGCTCTCCCGTTACTAATCAAATCATTTGTACGTTGAAACGAATACCCCTTTTCATAGCGATTATAAGCCTTGCCGCACCGGTGCTGACGGCACAGACGGAGCGGGTGAAGAATCAGCCGTATGTGGATATGAAGCTGTATCACTTCGGCTTCCACATTGGTTTCCATTCACAGGATTTATTACTGACACACAACGGGATTCCGGTGAACGGGGAGACTTGGTTTGCCGAGATTCCTTCCTACTCGCCCGGTTTCAGTGTGGGGGTTATCGGGGATATGTATATGAACCCTTATTTTAGTCTGCGTGTTACACCTACCATTCATTTCGGCGACAAGAGCTTTGTTTTCAAGGAAAAGGGGACGGGGGAAGAGTTTAAGGCGAATGTCCGTTCCAATTACGTCACGTTGCCGGTGGATATTAAATACAGTGCCCTGCGGTTAAATAACTACCGCCCGTATCTGCTTGCCGGGGCGTATGGCGCATTAGATATCGGGCGGAAGAAGGGAAATCCGCTGTTGCTGAAAGGGATGGATTACGGTATAGAATTTGGGATCGGTTGCGACGTTTATCTGCCTTTCTTTAAGTTTTGTCCCGAATTGAAGTTCTGCTTCGGACTTGCCAATGTGTTGGAGAAGGACAGACCGGATTTGGTTGACCGTGACATGGTCAAATACTCGGATGCCTTATCCAAAGCGACTTCGCGGATGGTGGTGCTTACGTTTAACTTTGAGTGAGGGAACGGAGCGTTTCATCAACGGCATCCCGCCAGTCTTCCCCGTTCCGCACAAGAAGGGTATGCCAGCCTAAAGCAGCGGCAGTTTCTATGTTCTTCGCTCCGTCATCAACAAACAGGGTCTCCCACGGGAGGATGCGGGCATCGGCTTCCACATAATAGAAAATATCGGGGTCGGGCTTCGCAACACCTATTTCAAACGAGGTATATACTTTCTCGCAGTAATCGGACAACGGACGACCTGCCGGACTGAACGCACTGCTCTCAAACCAATCCATGACAATCGGATTGGTATTGCTCAGCACATAAACATTGTATGTTTTCCGCAACTCCGTGATATAATCCAGCTTATATTGAGGAACGTCCTGTGTAAAGCCCGTCAATATGTAGGTGGTATCTTCGTCAGTCAGTTCTCTCCCTGCATATTCGCTCAGTTTCCGGCGGAAACTTTCCTTGTCAATCTTCCCCGTCTCCAATTCCTGCAAGAAACCCTTCTGCTCGTAGGGATCTATCAAATCTCCCACATCAGGCATTCCTTTCTCCTTGAAGCATTCGATGAAACGATGCAAATCCAAGGTGACAAGAACGCCGCCCAAATCAAACATAATGTTTTTAACAGCCATTTGTTACTTTATTATATTAATGTCACGCAGATACCCTGAAAGGGCTATGGATTTCAGCCCCACATGCAGTGAAGCGGAATGTGGGGTTACCGGACGATGCCGTAACGCAACATATAATATCCGGTCGTTCTTTCAGAACTTATTGGTGTTTGCCCTTTTAACCCCACATTCCGCTGCGCTGCATGTGGGGCTGAAATCCATAGCCCTTTCAGGGCATCTGCCGATAGTCAATCGTTAATAAGGTTTTTCCCCGTCATCTCCTCCGGTTGCTTCAATCCCAAGATGTGCAACAGGGAAGGGGCTACATCGGCTAAGATGCCGTCTGCCGTCTTTGCCGCTTTATTGGCGGTTACATAGACGAAGGGAACGGGATTCAGGGAGTGTGCCGTATTGGGCGTACCGTCCTCGTTCAAGGCGCGGTCGGCATTCCCGTGATCGGCGATGATGATTACTTCATAGCCGCTAGCCTTGGCGGTTTCAACAGTATCTTTCAGGCAGTTGTCGATGGTTACGACAGCCTTTTCGATAGCCTCGTAGATGCCCGTATGACCTACCATATCACCGTTGGCGTAGTTGCAGACGATATAATCGTATTGGTTGGTGCGGATGGCTTCCGTCAGTTTGTCGTTCACTTCATACGCGCTCATCTCCGGCTTCAGGTCGTAGGTGGCTACTTTGGGAGAGGGTACGAGGATACGGTCTTCCCCGTTGAAAGGAGCTTCCCGCCCGCCGTTGAAGAAGAAGGTTACATGGGCGTACTTCTCCGTTTCGGCTATGTGTAATTGGGTTTTACCGGAAGCGGCAAGGTATTCGCCCAGCGTATTGTTCACATTGTCCTTGTCGAAAAGGATATGAAGACCCGTAAAGCCGGCATCGTAAGGAGTCATGGTGAAGTATTGCAGTCCGGGAACGGTTTTCATGCCGGCTTCCGGCATATCCTGCTGGGTGAGGACAACGGTCAGTTCCTTGGCGCGGTCGTTGCGGAAGTTAAAGAAGATGATTACATCGCCCTCCTCAATCGTTGCCACAGGCTTGCCGTCCGCTACATGAACAATCGGTTTGATAAACTCATCGGTCACACCCTCCGCATACGATGCCTCCACAGCGGCAACCATGTCTTCCGCCACCTTGCCCTTGCCGGACACCAGCAGGTCGTAGGCTTCCCTGACACGTTCCCAACGCTTGTCCCTGTCCATTGCATAATAGCGTCCGATGATAGAGGCAATCTTGCCGCCCGTCGTTTTCAAATGCTCCTCCAATTGACTGATAAAGCCTTTGCCGCTCTTCGGGTCGGTATCGCGCCCGTCCATAAAGCAATGCACAAACGCCTTGTCAATGCCATATTCCTTGGCTATATCGGTCAGCTTGAAAAGATGTTCGAGCGAGCTGTGCACCCCCCCGTCGGAAACCAACCCCATGAAATGTATCTGTTTGCCCTTCTCCTTCGCATACGAATAAGCCCTTTTAACCTCCGGATTATCCAATATGGTATTCTTGCGGCAGGCAATATTGATCTTCACCAAGTCCTGATAGACCACACGTCCGGCACCGATATTCAGATGTCCGACTTCCGAGTTCCCCATTTGTCCGTCAGGCAACCCCACGTCCTCACCCGAAGCCTGCAAGCGGGAATGCGGATAATTCGCCAGCAGGTAATCCCAGTAAGGCGTAGGCGTATTAAAGATTACATCGTCCTTCAGCCGGTCGCCGATGCCCCACCCGTCACAGATAATAAGAAGTGCTTTCTTGCTCATAATCGCTATTGTATTTGTAGAAACCGTTTAAGCCTTGCAAGGGTCATCACCCGATGCCTCCCTTTTTCGGCGGGCAAAAGTAGCATTTATACTGAGTTGCACAAATGCCGAAAAAATGGCGGATTTCAGCCCACATACAGCGCAGCGGAATGTGGGGTCATAAGAACGGCACCATCAAGGGGTACCCTGAAAGGATGACCGGATAATGTATGCGGTATATTATTAATCACCATGTATCGTTCTTTCAGAACTCTATTGGTTTGTATTTATCCAAACCCAACGTGCCGCTTCGCTTTACGTTGGGCTGAAATCTCCCGTCCCTTTCGGGACTTCTGCATAACATCAGTAGATAAGTAACCGCTTACAATCCCGTTACCGTTATGTTGCGGAACAGCACATCTTTTCCCTCGCTCTGCAAGCCGATGTGCCCTGATTTATTCCTGTTTGTCCCCGTGTTTTGGTAAACGCCGTTTATGAAGACGGTAATCGTCCCGTCCTTCACGAAGATGTTGGCATAATTCCATTCTCCCGCAGGCTTTTCGCTTGATGCGTTTGTTCTCGGTACGACCGGAAAGGCGGGTCGTTGCTCGCCCTCCTGCTTGAACTCAATCAAATCCGAACCGCCCAACAGCACAAAGTCCCCCGCCTTTCCTGCTGCCAGCTGACATTCTATACCATTCGGGAAAGGGTTCTTCGGCTCTTCAATCAGCAGGAATATACCGCTGTTCGATGCCTCATCCCGCCACCGCCATTCCACGTGCAGCTTGAAATCGGCGTACTTCTCCTTCGTGTACATATAACCGAACGGATCGCCCTTGATATGGATTTCCCCATCCTTTACATTAAACACTTCTTCCGCCGGAACGGCGTTCTTGTCCACCACAAAGTTCCAATTGGAAAGGTCTTTCCCGTTGAACAACTTCCCTGTCTTTTGTGCCTTTGCACCGCCCGCAAAAACAAGCAGGACAACTGCCAGCACTGCCCTTGATACCATCTTTCTTTTCATACTAAATACGTGATAAGTATATGTTTATATTATATCTAACCCGTAGTGCATTTAGAAAAAAGTAAAAAAGAAGTTGTTCATTATCAATAAAATGATTATATTTACTTGTCTGCCAAACAATTAAATACATGAACAACTTCGCCACAAATTACGGAAAAATACTGGAGGTATTACAACAGGTAGAGACAAAAATGAATTTTATGAATCAAATACGTATTCCCCGTCTCTCGGATATGGAACTTATGGCTGTAGATTTGACCTCCG
>LBCX01000237.1 GCA_001657575.1 Bacteroidales bacterium Barb4 | reverse complement strand
TCATCCTTTCAGGATTTCATTGGGTTGCCCATTCCGTAACCCCACATTCCGCTCCGCTCCATGTGGGGCTGAAATCGGGCGTCCTTGTAGGACTCCATTGCCGCTGCCATTCCGTAAACGCCACATTCCGCATAAACCCACATTCCACATAACGCCACATTCCGCTACCCCACATTCCGCTGCGCTCCATGTGGGGCTGAAATCTTTTGCCCCTTCGGGGCATCTGCGCAACATACCCCTACCCTTATCCCTACCCTTACCCCTAACAGGGTTTCAAACCCTGTTAGGGGTTGAAACCCTGTCAGGGTTTCTGAAATAAAAAATACGGGCGGGAAGGGAGAAGGCTGCGTATATTGAAAAAGTTATATATTTGCGACCTTTCTTTTGTCTCCTCAAATTATAGATCGCATGAAAAAGATAGTTTCAGTGGCTGTGGCGGTGGCAGTGTCATGCCTTGCCTGCACGTTTCGGGCTATGGGGAGAAAAATGATAGAGAAAGGGTGGAACTATCAGGATATTTACTATAATGTATATGACGATTATACGGCAGAAGTGATCAGTCATACGGCAGAAGTGATCACTGGGAAGCCGCGAGACGGATATAATATACCGAGTACGCTTGAGGTTCATGGTAAAAAAATATATTCAGTAACAGCGATTGCGGACAATGTCTTTACGAAAAGCATTACTGAAAGTGTAACTTTTCCGGAAGACCTGATAGGGATTCCTTTTCAGGGAGACCTGATAAGGATTCCTTTTTTGGAAGACAGGGCTTTCTCTTATATTGGAGACAGGGCTTTCTCTCATAGCAACATAATGAATCCGTTAACCATTCCGCAAAACGTGAAAAGCATTGGAAGCTATGCTTTTGAGTGGTGTATCTTTTTAAGGTCAGTCACTTTTAAGGGCGGTAAATCAAGTATAGGGGAGGGGGCTTTTGCCTCATGCTTTGGACTCAATTTCCTTGCCATTGAAAAAGGGGAAATAAGCATTGGAGCAAAGGCTTTTCAGTTTTGTACAGAGTTAGAGTTCGCCCAGATTGGCAGCAATGTCGAAAGCGATAGAATAAGTATAGGGGCTGGGGCTTTTAATGGGTGTACGCGACTCTCTACCCTCCGTCTTCATGGAGTAACAGGCATAGGGACTTCTGCTTTTAAGGGGTGCAAAAAGTTAGATGACATTTTCATTCCGGGCATTATGAAAGATTGGGGGGAAGCTATTTTTGAAGGATGTGAAAGCCTCAAGTCCATTACGATAAATGAAGGGGTGACAAGTATCGGATACGGGGCTTTCCGCAACACTCCCAATATTGAGAAGATACCGCTTCCGAACAGCCTGACAAGCATTGAAGCCTATGCCTTTGCCGATTGTCCTTCCCTGGCATACATCGAAATTCCGAAGAATGTGACAAGCATTGAAGCGAATGCCTTTGCCAATTGCTCTGCCTTGACATCCGTCGTCATTCATGGCAATGTGAAAGATTGGGGGAAAGATGTTTTTAAGGGATGTGAAAGTCTCCGGTACGTTACGATAGGGGATGAGGTGACAAGTATCGGAGACGGGGCTTTCCGCGACCTTCCTGCCCTTACAGAGATAAATTTTCCGGACAGCGGCCTGACAAGCATTGGAGCGAATGCTTTTGCCGGTTGCGACTCTTTAAGGGAGGTTACCGTTCCGGGCAGCATAAAAGAGTGGGGAAAGGGTGTTTTTCAGGGATGCACGTCCCTCGAATCCGTTACTTTCGAGGAAGGGCTGACAAGTCTCGGAGCGGAGCTTTTCCGCGGGTGTTCTTCCCTTGCCTCCATAAGGATACCGGGCAGCATAAAAAGCATTGAAGACCGGATTTTTACGGGATGTACGAAATTGCAAGACATTTACCTTGACTGGGCAAACCCGTTTGTGGGCACTGTTAAAAGCCATTCTTTTGACGGTGTGGCAGCGTCCGGCAAGGTTCTTATACCGAAGGGTGCAAAATACGAGTGGTTTGGCAACGGCAACAGTTCGTATGTTACAATCGGGGGGCTTCCCGTTGTTTATGGTTATTACACTGTTTCCGCCGTTGCGGGTGATCCGGCGACAGGCTCCGTAACCGGCAGCGGCGAAAGTGAAGAGATTGACTACGGTACGGTAGTGACGCAGACGGCCAAGCCTTCCGACGGTTATCATTTTGTGAAATGGACAGATGCAAGGGGCTTCAGTCTTTCCACCGACAATCCTTATACGTTTACCGTTAAAAGCGATGTCTGGGCGCATTTTGCCGTGAATACTTACCGTGTGAGTGTGTTTGACGACGGGAACGGTACGACAGCTTTGGAGGGGGACATGTATGCACAGAATACGGAGGTGACGGTAGCAGCTTCCGCTTATGCGGGGTACCATTTTGCGAAGTGGATAAATGCGGCAGGCGACAGCCTTTCCGCCGACAATCCCTATACGTTTGTCGTGAAGAGTGATGCGGTTATCCGGGCTTATTTTGCGGAGAACAAATACCGCGTGGATCTATCTGCCGTAAACGGTACGATAAAGTCGGGCAGCGGCGTGTATGCGCATAACATGGAGGCAACGGCAGAGGCTGTCGCCACAGAGAAAGGCGCCCGTTTTGTGAAATGGACGGATGCCGGCGGAAAAACTCTTTCGGTTGATAATCCCTTTACCTTCACCGTGAGGGAGGACATGGCTCTTCGGGCGCATTTTGCGGCATACGCTTTTTCGGAGGTTATTGACGGCTTGAGCTACGATTTGGATGTCGTCGGTCATACGGCTGCCGTGAGCAGTACGAACAGGGAGCGCGATGTAACTGCCGTA
Organism: Bacteroidales bacterium Barb4; assembly: GCA_001657575.1. Classification (GTDB taxonomy): domain Bacteria; phylum Bacteroidota; class Bacteroidia; order Bacteroidales; family Tannerellaceae; genus Barb7. The sequence continues at coordinate 1,744 of LBCX01000237.1, read as the reverse complement.
CTTGTCATTCCGTCGGAAGTCCGCTCCGGCAACGGGCAGCGATATGCCGTAACGGCGATCAGGGCGGAGGCTTTCAGGGAGAATAAAAAATTACTGTCCGTAACGATTCAGGGCGGCATAACCGAGATTGACGAATATGCTTTTGCCGATTGCCCCGCCTTGAATGCCGCAAGCCTTCCGAACAGTGTGACGGGCATTGGCAAATATGCTTTTGCCAACTGCCTTTCTTTAGCTTCCGCAAGCCTTCCGAACAGCGTGACGAGTCTGGGGGAAAAGGCTTTTGTGAATTGCCGCTCTTTAACGTCCGTTACCGTTCCGGGCGGTACGGGCGGTTGGGGAAACGGTGTTTTCCGGCTGTGCGAGTCTCTGCGGTCTGTTACCTTCGGGGAAGGGCTGGGAAGCGTCGGCGCGGAAGCCTTTCAGGGGTGTTCTTCGCTTGTTTCCGTCACCATTCCGAGCAGTATGACACGGATAGAAAAGGGGGCTTTTTCCACCTGTTCCAACTTGCAGGACATTGAGCTTGAATGGGACAGTCCGAACAGGGGCACGGTGGAGGCGGATGCTTTTTCCGGCGTGCCGTCGTCTTGCAGGGTGCATATACCGAAAGGGTCGGAGGAAAGGTACGGGTACGACAGGGATTTGAAAGCCGTATGGCAGGGGCTTCCCATTGTTTCCGACCGTTATGCGGTCAGTGCGGAGACAAGCGATTCGACAGCGGGGCATGTAACCGGCGGCAGAAACAAGCTGATTCTTTATACGATGATAACGCTGACGGCTGATGCCGCCGAGGGTTATCATTTTGAGAAGTGGACGGACAGGAGGGAAGGAAGCTCTTCTCTTCCGGCTGTTAATCCCTTTACGTTTGTTGTGGCGGAGGATATGAATGTGCAGGCTGTTTTTGCGAAGAACAGCTATACGCTGAGTGTGTCCGCCGGAGCGAACGGGTCGGCTGCGGGGGGCAAGGTCGGTTTTTACAGGGACTATATGAAGGCGACGGCGACGGCAGGCGAGGGTTATCACTTTGTGAAGTGGACGGATGCGAAGGGCGACAGCGTGTCTGCCAATAATCCGTATGAGTTTCCGCTGACAGGGGACACGGAGCTGAGGGCGGTGTTCGGGGAGGGGTATCGAAGCAGGGTGACGGTGACGGTTTCCGAAACGAATGGCGGTCATGCCTACGGCGGCGGGGAGTATGATAACGGCGGCATGGTGAGGCTGGAGGCATCGGCTGATCCGGGGTATTATTTTACGGGGTGGACGCATGACGGGGTACGTGTTTCCACAGAGACCGTGTATGTGTTCCGCCTGACGGAGGGCGGAAGCTATTCTTACACGGCGGGCTTTGCAAGGTATATGACGGGAAACGGGCTGCCGGCAGTGGACTTGGAAGCACGGGCGTATTATGCGGACGGTGCGTTGCATCTTGTCAATCTGACGGGTTCCGCTGTTCTGGTCAGTACGATTGGCGGGCGGCAGGTGCTGCAATTCAAAGCCGGCGACGGCGAATATCCGGCGGATTTGCCTGCGGGGGTCTATGTCCTGAGTGCTGCAAGCGGGAAAGGGAAGTATGTTACGAAGTTTGCGGTGAAGGAATAAATGATCGGTTGTACCCGCAGGGGTATCCTGAAAGGATACCGGATTTCAGCTCCACATGGAGCACAGCGGAATGTGGGGTTTACGAAAAGGTATCGGCAAAAGAGTTCTGAAAGAACGATATAAATACAAACGATATTTATAATGCAAC
>LBCX01000236.1 GCA_001657575.1 Bacteroidales bacterium Barb4 | reverse complement strand
AACGTAATCGTCCGCTCCGACTGCATCCCCTTGTAAGGCATCGTTGTCCGCCAGGGTCGGACAGACATCTGATTGGTGGCAAAGTTCTCAAAGTTGTGCGTAATCCCGTTCCTCAGCCCGTTCCCCGCTCCCAGAAGGATAATCAGCATGAAAATCCCCCAAGCCACAGAGAAGCCCGTTAGAAACGTCCGGAGCTTGTTCTTCCTGACCGTCCCCCATATCTCCCGAAAGTTATCAAACTCAAACACCTGTATGAATGATTAACGATTAACGTTACCCCTCGATTCTCTCAATGACCCCATCTTTCAGCCGGATAATCTTGTTCGTCACGTCCGCCACCGACTGCTCATGGGTCACAATAATCATCGTCATTCCCTCGCGGTTCACATTCTTGAGCAGCTCCATCACCTCTACCGTTGTCACGCTGTCCAACGCTCCCGTCGGTTCATCGGCAAGAATCACCTCCGGCTTGGCAATCAGCGCACGGGCAATCGCCACGCGCTGCTTCTGTCCGCCGGACATCTCGTTCGGCATGTGCTCCGCCCAGTCCCGCAACCCCACCATATCCAGATAATCCATCGCGATGCTGTTCCGCTTCTTCCGCTTAATTCCCTGATAATAGAGCGGCAAAGCCACATTTTCCACCGCATTCTTAAAGGAAATAAGATTGAACGACTGAAAGATAAACCCGATCATCCGGTTGCGCAGCTCTGCCGCGCGGCTCTCGCTCAGTCCGCCAATCAACTGCCCGCTCAGCGTAAAGGAGCCTGTGTCATACGTATCCAGAATACCGAGAATATTCAACAGCGTGGACTTACCCGACCCCGACGAACCCATGATGGAGACCATCTCCCCCTTCTCAATGTCCAAATCAATCCCCTTCAAAACGTGCAGCGGTGCCCCGTTGTTATACGTTTTGTTTATGTCCCTCAGCCGGATAATCATACTGTTGTTTTTTCACTCCTTCACGATAAACTTCGTCACAAACCTGTCTTTTCCCCTCGCGGCATTCAATATATAAATCCCCGCAGGCAAAGCCGCCGCATAGTCCCCGTCGCCGCCCGCCGTAAACAGCAGCACCTGCCGCCCGTCAATCGTGCGAACCGAGACGACAGCCCCTTCCAGATTGACAAGATGCAATACCCCGTCCGTATAATACGCCCCATTTACCCCTGCCCCTAACGGGGTTTCAAACCCTGTTAGGGATCCTTTTTCAAACACCGCCGTCAGTTCCATTGCCCCCGTCGCAATAAACGCATAAGGATTGGTAATGGAAAGGAGTTTCCCGTCCGCCTTTGTCCACTTCAAAAAATGATACCCCTCATGCGCCTTTGCCACAATCCTCACTGTGTCCCCGGGCAGATACACGCCCCCGCCCGACAGTATCGTACCGCCCTCGTCGGCGGATAAGTTCACCCTGTAACTCTCGGCACTGCCGTTGTCTCTGACAAACCATGCCGTCAGAGTTGCCTCCCGTATCGCAATAAACGTATAGGGATTGGCACCGGAAATACGGTAACCCGTTGCATTCGTCCACTCCAAAAAGCGGTAGCCCTGGTCCGGGAAAGTCTCGGCTTTCACTTCCGACCCGTGCGTATAGTTGCCTCCGGCAGACTTCATCGTGCCGTGTGCTCCGGCAGACAGGAGCACGCGATAGTTGTTTAAGACAAAATTCGCCGTAAGCTCCGTTTTTCCTTCCACAGGGAACAGATAAGGATTACTGCCGGAAACCCCGACACCCCTCGCATCCGTCCATTGCGCCAGATGATAGCCCGAATCCGCGACAGCCTCTGCTATCACCTGCACATGGTAGCCATACACGCCCCCGTTCGACAGTACCCTGCCGTTTTCGCCGGCGGATATATTCACCTGATAATTGTTTGTCAGGCAGTGCGCCTGAATGACCGCCTCCCCTCTCACGGTAAACCGATAGGGATTGGACTCGGAAAGGAAGTCGCCCGCCGCATTTGTCCATTTCACAAAGTGATAACCCATAAGCGGGGCAGCCTCCACCACTGCCTCTTCTCCGTATATATAGATCTCATCCTCGCCCAACATTATCGTACCGTCTTTGGCAGACGCACTCACGCGGTAATGGCTCAGGGCAAAATGCGCCTTAAGCTCTGTATCCTTTTTTATAGCAAACGTATAGGGATTATCGGAAGAAACGCTGTCGCCCGCTGCGTCTGTCCACTTCGCCAGATGATAACCCGCATCTGCGACAGCCTCTGCCCTCGCCTGTGTATTATAGGCATACAGACTGTCACTCCTCAACGGTATCCAGCCGTGTTTCTCGGCAGACAAATGCACGTGGTAACTGTTTATCGTAAAATGAACCTGAAGCGCCGTCTCCCTCTTCACCGTAAACGTATAGGGATTATCGACGGAAACAATGTCACCCTTCTCATTCGTCCATTTCTCAAAATGATAATTTGTGTCTGCTTTCGCTTCAACGGTTGCATTCGTATTATAGCCATACTGATCCTTGTCGGACTTTGCCGTACCGTTCTTCTCGGCGGACACCTTCACTCGATAAGTGTTCAGTGCAAAAAGTGCTTTAATGACCGTATCCCCCTTCACCACAAACGTAAAAACAGTATCGGTAGAAAGAGTATCCCCCTTCGCGTTTGCCCACATTACCAAATGCCACTCCGAATCCGCGACAGCCTCTGCCGTCACCTTCGAATTATAGTCATATTGAGCCGCACCCTTGTACACGGATACCGCACTGTCCCCGCTGCTCAACCGTAACGAACCATTGCCCTCGACAGACATGGACACGCGGTAAAGATTCGGAGCAAAATGCGCCAGGACAATCGCGTCGCTTTTCACGACGAGCTTATGGGGATTGTCGGCGAAAAGACTGTCGCCCTTCGCATTCGTCCATTTCGCAAGATGATAGCCTTTATTGGGAAAAGCCGTAAACGTCACCACTGCGCCGTCGTCCACATCTTCATCTCCATGGTCGTCGATTGCAGATCCCCTTTCCTTATCATTCACACCGGTAGAAACAGCATGATAATCATAGACAACGGGAAAGCCCTGCCATTTAACATTCGAACCATCGCTGCCGGGAAGCCATCCGTACTTTACCTTTGACCCTCTCGGTATGTGAATCCTGCAATCCGCCGGTACATCGAGAAAAATTGTTTTTCTATTTTCTTCATTAAGGACAAACACCTTCGGATCATCCCACTTAACATAAATGTCTTTCAATTTTACACAATACGAAAATGCAAATGCTTCAATCGTTCTTACGCTGCTCGAAAGAGTGACGGAAGCAAGAGAAGGGCACTTGCTGAAGGCTTGTTCTCCGATAGTTGTTACCCTTTCCTCTATAATAACGGACTGGAGGGACTCGCATCCCTGAAAAACAGCCACCCCCCATTCTTGTACACAGAACGGAATGGTGACGGATGTTAAGGAGGGGCAACCGGCAAAAGCCCGATCTCCCAGACTTTCCACCCCCGACCTTCTCACAAAGGACACGCCCTCCATTCCAAAAATAACGGACTGGAGGTTAGATTCTGCAAAAGCTTCACTATTCAAATTTTTTATTCTGCCCGGAACGACGACTTCGGAAGCCGCTAAGGAACAGCGTTTGAAAGCCCCTACTCCAATACTTGTTATCCCGCCGGTAAAAGAAAAGTTGTGGAGGTTTCCACACTCAAAAAAAGCATAATCCCCTATGCTTATTTCCCTTCCTTCTTCTCTGTTAACGGTATTGAGATTCTTGCATTGGGCAAAAGCATAGTCCTTTATACTTGTTGCATCGCCCTCCAAAGAGACTACCCTTAAATTAGAACAAGACCTAAAAGCATTCGTTTCAATGCTTGTCATGCCCTTCGTAATCGTTATCTTCTCTATACTGCTGCCCCTGAAAGCCCCTTCCGGAATGACTTTCAGGCCTTTCGGAAAAGTCATCTCCCTTATATATATATTCCCGTTAAATGCATAATCCGCCATCGTTGTTACAGTATATTCTTTACGCCTCTGCCCCGTGGGATCTGTGACAACCTTATCCTCAATAACCGATTTGCTTGCATTTATAGTATAGAGACCTACCACTGAAGCCGTCCCATCGTCATATAAATCATAGTAAAAATCACCATAACGATATTTAGACCGCTCTTTATTCGCCCCCATAGCCTGAAACACGCAGACAAGGCATAACACCATCCATAAAACAATCCTTTTCATACTATATGTATATTTATAACCTCTCCCCCGTCCCCCTCCCGTGGAGAGGGGGAAGACGGCGTTAGAGGAAACAGAGAAAGGTCGCAAATGTATAACTTTTTCAATACACCCTGCATTCTCTCTACCCGCCCGTATTTTTTATTTCGCCTTGCCTTGTCTTCTCATAATCATCCCCAACAGGGTTTCAAACCCTGTTGGGGATTCTGTCAGGGTTACCGTTTCTCATGTTTAATCTCCTAAGAGCTTAGGAGATTCTCCCAAGCCTCCAGGAGAATCTCCTAAACGTTTAGGAGATTCTCCTAAGCTCTTAGGAGATTCTCCCAAGCCCTTAGGAGATTAAGAACGGTCAAAAGGCACCTCTC
>LBCX01000235.1 GCA_001657575.1 Bacteroidales bacterium Barb4 | reverse complement strand
TGACAAAATCAGGGAACTTTTTTCCCGTTCCCTCAACGGCAATCCATATCTGATAACAGTTTTTTTGAACCTGTGCATGAATGCATTTCGTCCACTTCTACAGTCTCTGTCTCTTTGCTTTCAAAATTAAGTTCCCGTGTTTCTTTTCCGAATTTCCTGATCCGGTTCAAGACCGAAACGTTGCCTACTCCCAACAGTCTTCCGATTGAACGGAAGCCCGAGCCTTCAAGGTACAGGCGGAGAGCCTGTTTCTTTATCGAATCGGGCTTGGCTGCCGGCTTTAATTCAACCGTATAATTATATCCACAGTCTTTACATTTATAACGTTGTCTGCCTTTGGCAAAACCCGATTTTATCTTTTTTTCGCTGCTGCATTTGGGACAATTCATACACTTTTTTTCTACAAATATAAGAAAGCATTCTTAGTTAGCAATGCCGATGACTGCTATATGCTTAGCATCCGCCTAAACAAAAGAATATTTAAAGACTATAGTTTGTACGTCCAAAATGAGCATAGCTACAAAGGTTTGGATTAAGCAGGAGGATATAAATGTATCTGCAGGAGCAACGAATTAATCTACGTTCAGCTCTTCACAAAACCTTGATAGTCTTTGAAAAGGAAAATATTTCTTTTTTTCAACAAAAATTATTCTTGATTTCTGCGGATGACAAAAAGTGTCCGCCAGCAGAGGCCCTCTTTAAATAAACATACAAAATACCGCATAAGCATAATCCGAAACGAATGATAATTTGCCTTTTACCGTACACCATTGCCTGGTAATCAGTTCAAACAAGGCACTTTCTTAACGGATTATCCCCCTTGTTTTAACTATATTTTAACACGGTTACGATGCTTTTTAGGTATTAACCACCTTTTTAAAGGCATGTTTTTTATTAAATATGGCTACCCAACTGGACACCCAACTCTATTTAACGTGAGTTCCTATACAAAACCCGGAGACAAAAGTGTTAGGTTGTGGGGGAACAACGAAAGAAGCGTTGGATTTCACGGCAGATGGTTTTGACGATTCAGTTTTTACTTTCTCTATTTCTTTTGGTGCTTCAACATATGCAAAATCTTCAGCATTATTCAGTATTGATTCAATGTCTTTCCATGCGTCTTCATAAACCTGCTCTTCGCTCTTAATTAAAAACACCCATCTCTATATTGTTCTGCTGGGAAAATTCATATAAATTCATTGAAGAGATAATCATTGTCTTTTCGTTTTAGCATTTTTCAATATAGACCGGATGTCCTGTCTAGCATCGTCATAAACTTGTTTGTCTGCTCCGTCTTTCTGAATCAAAACTCCCATTTCTACATTGTTCTGCTGAGATAATGTATATAGATTCATCGAAGAAATAATCATCTCCTTTTCATTAAGATAACACTTCGCATGAAGATCTTTATAATAGTAAATATGTGCGTATTTTAGTTTTTGCAGAAACTCTATTTTTTCCGAATTAGGATGACCATTCTTGCCAAAAATAAATGTTATTTTTAACATTTCACTTTCTATGTCTTTAATACGTTCCTTAATGCAGGCTGAAAGTTGGAGATACGGACTAATGAGGTATAGATATTCTCTTGCTTCGCAGATTAATTTAACAATGCCTGCTGAAATATCTTGTGTGTTTAAATACTTAGCCATTGTTGTTTATTCTTTAATGTTGCTTAATGAACCCCTAACAGGGTTTCAAACCCTGTTAGGGGTCAAGTAATCATCGCCCTATGCCGTGATAGGTAAAGCCGGCAACTTCCAGCTCTTCCTTGTCATAAAGGTTTCTCCCGTCCAAGATAAAGGGGCAAGCCATCAGTTTCCGGATAACAGACCATGTCGGAATGCGGAACACTTTCCAATCGGTAACCACAAGGAGAGCCTCCGCATCTTCCGCTGCATGGTAAATATCATTCGCATATTCCACCGCATCGCCCAGACAGCGTCGGGCTTCCGGCATAGCCACAGGGTCGTAAACACTCACGCGGCATCCGGCTTCCAACAGTTTGTCGATAAGGGCAAGCGAGGGGGCTTCGCGGATGTCGTCCGTCTCCGGCTTGAACGCCAAGCCCCAGACGGCAATGCGTTTCCCTTTCACATCGCCGTTGAAATGCTTCAAAAGTTTCTTGAACAGCAGCTGCTTCTGGTCTTCGTTCACCGCCTCCACCGCTTCGAGTATGCGCAGCGGATAGTGGTTGTCGGCAGCCGTCTTTATCAACGCCTTTACATCTTTCGGGAAGCAGGAACCGCCGTATCCGCAGCCGGCATACAGGAAACGGTTGCCGATGCGTATGTCCGTCCCTATCCCCGTGCGCACCATATTCACATCGGCACCGGTCAGTTCGCAGAGGTTGGCTATGTCATTCATAAAACTGATACGGGTCGCCAGCATGGCATTCGCCGCGTATTTCGTCATCTCGGCGGAAGGAACATCCATGAAAATAACGCGGAAATTGTTCAACAGGAACGGACGGTAGAGGCGGCTCATCAGCTCCTTTGCCTTTTCGGATTCCACGCCGACCACCACTCTGTCGGGACTCATAAAGTCTTTAATCGCCGCCCCCTCTTTGAGGAACTCCGGATTGGACGCAATGTCAAAGGGTATCGAAACGCCCCGCTTGTCCTGCTCTTCTCGGACAGCCTGCTTAATCTTCTCAGCCGTCCCGACGGGCACCGTGCTCTTCGTCACCACCAGCAGATACCGCTCCATCGACCGCCCGACGGAACGCGCCACGTCCAGCACATACTTCAAATCGGCACTCCCGTCCTCATCCGGCGGTGTTCCTACGGCGGAGAACAGCACATCCACCTCGTTAATCACCTCCTCCAGCCGTGTCGTGAAATGCAACCGTCCCGCCCCGGCATTCCTGCCGACCATCTCTTCCAAGCCCGGCTCGTAAATAGGCAGCACGCCCTTCTGCAAATTCTCTATCTTCCGGGCATCAATATCCACACAGCAGACATCCGTCCCCATTTCCGCGAAACAAGTCCCCGTGACCAGCCCGACATATCCGGTGCCTACAATAGCTATTTTCATCAGAAAGGCAAATCGTCATTCGTATCTGTCGGAGAAAAATCGGAAGCAGGCGAGGGGGCTGACGGGGTCGAAGCCGGTACATAGTTACCGGAAGTTGCAGGAGGAGGCGTCGGACGAGCGGAAGAAGCGGCTGTATGCTCCACTTTCCACGCATCAATGTTGGTAAACCAGCGACCCTGATATTCCCGGCTGTTAATATCAAAGGAAACCGTGACTTCATTGCCTGTTTGGATGGCAGCCTGCGCGATGCGTTCTTCGCCAAATAGCTGGAAGCATACTTTTTTCGGGTATTGCCCCTGCGTTTCCACTACGAATTCCTGCTTTTTCCAAGTATTCCCTGTTTTGTTACTTACGCCGCTTTGTTCTTGCAGGGCAATAACCTTTCCTGTAATTTTCAATTCATCATTCGCCATTGTTTCTATTCATTAGATTTATAAAGTTGCAAACGTATATAAAAATTCAGACGGTATAAAAATACAGACTGAAAAAACGGTGCGGCAGAGAAGCAAGCTACTCCTACTCCGCCCGTCCCTCGTCGGTATAGCTGTAATAGCAGTTGTCGGCGATGATGATGTGGTCTAAGAGGGAAATGTCCATCAGCTTGGCGGCTTTTCGGACACGTCCGGTCAGGAGGTCGTCCTGTTGGCTGGGGTTGGTGTTGCCCGACGGGTGGTTGTGGCAAAGCACAATGCCGGAAGCCAGCGACTGTATGGCGGCTTTCATTATCAGGCGCAGGTCGGCGGTCGTTTCCGTTGTGCCGCCCTGACTGATTTTCTGTTTGGCGATTACTTTGCCGGCTTGATTGGTCAGGATAATCCACAGTTCTTCGTGCGGCAGGTCGCAGAGCAGGGGGTGCAGGAGTTGGAAGGCATCGCGGCTGCTTTGGATACGGCTTCGCTGATAAATGTCCGATGCTCCGCGCCTTTTGCCCAATTCGAGGGCGGCTTGTATGGTTACGGCTTTTGCCGTGCCGATACCTTTGAAGCCGGCAGTCAGGTCTTTGACGGTGAGCTTGCCTAACGCATTCAGGTTATTGCCTGCGGAATGCAGGATGCGTTGGGACAGCTGAACGGCTGATTCCGAAGCCGTACCCGAACCGATAAGTATTGCCAGCAGTTCGGCATCGCTCAAAGCGGCGACTCCTTTTTGCAGCATTTTCTCCCGCGGGCGGTCTTCCTCTGCCCATCGTTTGATAGATAGTTTTTCCATATTCATAGTTTTGGAGAGTTGATATTGTGCGATCGTCCCGAAGGGACGGAAGATTTCAGCCCCACATGAAGCATAGCGGAATGTGGGGTTTACGAATATACATCCGAACCCCTATTCTTATGATTCACGCAAGTGCATTAACATAATTTTTTTGATAATCCTGATTGTTTCTGATTACGGCAAACATGCGATGCACAAGCTTCGCCCTGACAGCGTTCAGGACAGACATTTTGTTTTTTCCTTCGGCCACTTTCCTTTCATAATACTCGTGCAGTTCCCCCCCTGCACCTTGTGGCAACGACCAGGGCTACCATGTGCAGGAGGGTTTTGATATTCTTGTCCGCCCGCTGCGAGACCCTGTT
>LBCX01000032.1 GCA_001657575.1 Bacteroidales bacterium Barb4 | reverse complement strand
TGGAATAATGATTATTTACTGAAAATCCTAACAAATTAAAATGCGTTTGCCCTGCGGATAGGGGCATAAGTTTTCCTTTTACGGGGCAATAGTTTATTATACGGTTTATCCTCTTCCTGAAAAGGGAGGGGAGAGGAGAGGGAGTTGTGGTTTTTCGTTGTGGTTTATACAAAAAAATTAAAGGTTGTCTCACGACAACCCCTAACCAATTTTGTTAACCTTAAATCTAATACTATTATGAAAAAACCACGGTGCAAAAGTAGGGGGTATTTTGATACCTGCAATAGTTAGAGTGCTAAATTATGTTGTACAACATATAATAAATACTAATCACCTCTTTACCACCTTTATAGCCTTGCCTTCTGCTTGCAGAAAGTACATTCCTTGCGGATATGCGGAGAGGTCTATAAGGTTTGTCCGCTTGATTAACCGCTGTTTCCCTGTCAGGTCGTACACTTTTACTTCCGGCACATTGCCTGTCGCGCTTTCTATGTTTACTATTCCTGTGGTAACGGAAGGATATACTTTCAGGCTTCCGACAACTATCTGCTCCGTGCCTTCCGGTTGTTTGCCGCCGCTGATCGCGATCGTATATACCGTTTCTTTCGCCTTGCCGTTTTTCAGGGCTGCTTTGATAAAGACGGTGGTGTCGCCCTTCAAGGCTATAGTTGTTTGTCCGCCGCCGTCTATCTTGGTGGCATCATCTGCGGTAGCTGTTATCGTAAGGTTTGCGACATAAGCGGGAACTGTCACCGTATATTTCAATATGCCCGAATTGAATGCCGGAGTAAGCGTGCCATCGCTTATATCCAGCGTCTTCAATCCTGCTTTGATTACATTCACTTTCACAACAGCTTCTTTGGCATTGCAAAAAGCGGTATCAGCCGGAATAAATAATAATGTGTAAGCAGAAGTTGCGATCGGTACGACTGTTGCGCGTTCAAAGACAAACTTCCCGCTTTTGTCACTGAGATGTTCTGCCAAAACAGCTTCCAACAGGCTTTGCCCTTCATAGAGTTCTGCATAATCAGGCCATATTATCTTCGGGTCATATTTTGTAACGGCAAATTGAACGGTATCATTGCGGGTGTCAAGTGTAATATTGTCGTAATTGTCGTTCGACAATGTGCCGAGATTGAACTTGTAACTGCCCATGTCCTCGCCTGCTTCACGGTCAAGCGAACCGGAGAGCGTACTTTCTCTCCCTTCGGGGCGGGTAGTGAATGTCAATACGGGGTCGGATTCACGATAGCCCTTGCTTTGCCCGTCATCGGGAATGACAAGCAGATTGCTGCGATTGATAGAGGCTGTAGCAGAGGCTGGGTTATCCGTTAAGTTGTAATTATAATACGACAAAGATTCGGGAAACAGCACTATATTTATTTCTACGGGCTTGTCCTGTCCGGCAGAAGCATTTCCAAACTCGCCACCGATGAAGTAATGCGTTGACGGGATGGAATCTTCATTTGCCAAATTCCCAAAATGTATGGTTACAGAGGCCGGATCAATGGCACGGGTACCGTCATAGTCTTTGTCGGCGACCTCTGCGGACACGCTGATATTCCGCCTCAATGTTTCAACCGTGATTAAATCGGGTATAAGGGCTTCCCAATATTCATTTTTCGCAGTGATGGAAACTATATGTTCGCCCCCACCCCCCTTAACGGCTGTCAGGCTGCTGCCGAAAGCAATCACATGGGTAGTATCCTTCGAAATAAACCCGATAGGGAGAACTTCATTTTCCGGAATGTCCAAAGAGGTAAGTTTAACCTTCTCATTTAAATCCAGACTGTCTCCGTAAGGCAGAGTTACGGATGTTACAAGCACTTCGGCAGTAACATTTGCTATCCCCCTGAAATCTGTTTCGTATGCACCTATATCCGTATATGCTTTCCGTGTACGGCTTGCTCCTTTCAGGTCTGTCGTATCGTCTTTCATATATTCTTTTACATATTCTTTGTTACCCCTATTGATAGCGGGGCTTCCTTCCTGAATGGTGCCGGTGGCTAAATCCATTTTAAGTTCGGCGGCGGTTGATACGTACTTATTATTGTTTTTGCCGTTTACTCCCAGATTTGCATAATTAGTCAGTGAGTATTTGAACATATTATCATTGACGGTAAGACCGTTATCTCCCGACACAAGACCCTTTTGAGTTGTCTTGAAGTTGGCAATGATGGAGTTTAGAAATGCCGGAGCCGTCGCAATCGTATTGCCGCTACCGTCGTCATAGCTGTAATAAACATCACCGTCCGTCTCTGCGGTATTATTCAAAAAAGTACAGTTGAGAAATACCGATGCGCCGTTTGTCTGACCGTACACTCCTCCTCTGTCCGCCTTGTTATTAAGGAAAAGCGAGGAATAAACAAGTGCCTCTCCATTGCTAAAAACAGCTCCGCCGCTGTAAACGGCTGTATTGTCAGTGAAAGTCACTCTCTTCACCAACAGATTGCCGCCGTCACAATAAACGGCTCCGCCGTAATTGGCTTTATTATTAGTAAATGTCACACCGTCCAAATCAACGACAGATTTCGCCCCCGTAACATAAATAGCACCGCCTGCTCCTTCAAAAAGGTCAGGGCGGACAGACGTTGCATCATTGTTCTCAAACGTTACATTTTTTATATGAGCCTGTACATTTTCAAGATACATGCCGCTGCCGTAGCTTCTTCGGAGACCGCTTGAAAGATTATCAAACTCATCATTGCCGAAATAACCGTCTTGTATGGTAAACCCGTCTATGGTAATAGTGATACCCGAAAAGAGATCCAAAGCCCATACCACATGGAAAGCATTGTCTTTTTCATCATCAAACCTCCCGAAATTACCGCTCAAAACGGTCTTGTACTTTTCCGGATCGCGATCGCCATCACCTGATTTAACCCCTGTTAAATTATTGGGAAATCCCCCTGTCAAAGATATATTTCTATCAATTATAAAGGCAACGGCACGCGGGTTGGCAGAGCCTGCGACAGCTTGTGTCGGCCAATAGATGCCTTCAGCCACGCAAATAGAATCCCCGTCATTACTAATGTCTAACACAGCTTGCAGATCCATACAAGCATGTTCCCAATCCACAGCCAATTCGGCATACTTTGCCGGCAATCCGTCTTCTCTTACAAAACGAACAAACGCCAAAGCATTCACCCCTGACAACAAACCGACTGCCAACAAGAAGAAACATTTCCGTATCATACACTTAATCGTTAATCATTAACCGTTAATCATTATCATCATCTCACTGCAAACTTAAACACCGACTTCTCATTTCCCCTTACCGATGTCAGCATATAAACGCCGGCAGGAAGATACACCGTCCTGATTTCTTCGGAACTTGTCACCTCAAAGACCTCCCTCACTCGTCCGGCTATATCCGTAACATAACCATGACTGCCTTCCAGATTTCGCAAATGTAACGCCCCGTCTTGATAAGAGATCGTCCGTCCGCCGGTGTTAATCTCTTCATTCCCCATATCATTGGAAACAATCACCGCATGGCTTGTCAATACTCTACCGTCTTCGGACTCGGCATAAATATCCGCCTTTCCTTCCGTTAAAGCCCAGAAAGTCACCGACAAATCAGACGAAGAAATCAATGAAAGCACATTGGCATCGCTAACCGACCATCTCACTTTCTTATAGGTAGCATCCTCTGGGGTAAGAGTGGCGGTAAGGGCAAATACACCCTGTCTGACCACAGGTTCCCCGCTCAGCGTAATAGTCTGCACCGGAATATACACGACAATCGCACAGAAAGTCGTAAACTTCCCGTCCGTCGTTGTCGCTGTGATGTTTGCCTCTCCGATGCCCGTAGCCGTCATAAAGCCGCTCCTATCCACGGAGGCTATATGCTTGTCCGAACTTGACCATATCAGCTCTGGGTTCGTCACTTCCTCCGGAAAGGCAACGGCGGTTATCTGAAACACTTCCCCTTTTCCCAGCCTCTTGTATGAATCACTCAATAAAATGGTAGAACGACCTTTCACAAGAATCTCGCAGCTATCCGCAAGTCCTGCAATCCGCGTTGTTGCCACAATCCTTGCTCTGCCTGTATTTACGGCAGTCAGCTGTCCGCTCGCATCCACCGTAACAACGTCATTGTTTGTACTTGCCCATAGAACGTCTTTCTCGAAGGTTGCATCAGCCGGATATACAGTGGCAGTCAGCCTGTATTTATCCCCCCTTTCCAGCGTCTTGGGATTGTCGTTAATATCAATTCGCTCTATCGGAATAATTACATTGACCTCGCATTTGGCACTGTAGCGTTTGTCTTTCGTCCTTGCAACAATATCCGCAAGTCCAGGTTTGACGGCAGTCACCAGACCATCCTGATTCACTGTGGCAACGGTTTCATCCGTACTTACCCATGTAATATCTTTGTCGGTCATTACTGTTTGGAGCAGGGTGGCAGTCAACTGAAGTGTTTCCCCTGCAACTATCAATCCAAATGTATCTTTCAGAACAAGACCGTCCGATACAATAATTTGGCAAGAATCTGTCTTCCCGCTAAACCCTGCTGTTATTACAATAGTTGCCGTTCCTGTGTTCACGGCGGACACCACTCCTCTCCCGTCCACTTTGACTATGGTTTCGTCCATGCTTGACCATATTATCGGTTCAGCTGCACCAGCCGGCTCTAAGGCTACACTAAACGGATAGAAGATTCCTTTATCTATGGCTGCCGTATGATCGCCTGTTACTAAGTTAGGTATGGGTAACAAACTTATTTTCGTTGCGAACGATGTGATCGGCATGAGCTGTAATTTGTTTATTCCCTCTGCCGGCGTCCATACAACGGTTGGTCTGTAGGTAAGGAACTCTTTATCTATTTTTACGATAAACTTGCCGGTCAAATCCGGCACTGTTTCGTTTTTTACTGTCAATACAGTGCGGGAGCCTTCTATGAAAAAGGGGAAAGAGATGACGCTCTGTGCCATAAGCATCACATCGTTTGCCGACAGGAAAGCCGAACCGTCAGACAACAGCAACACCGCCCCGTCAAGCGTCAGCGTATTTGCCACCGTCATATTCGCATTTACATAAAGAGTATCTGTAATAGTAATATCCGTATTCGCATACATATTTGCGTCCAAGTAGCGAAAATCTTTCAGATAATTCTGTTTGCTTATATACATATCTTCTCCGAAGGAGTTTTCGGAAACAACATGCCCTTTATTGTTTTGCAACACTTGGCGGGCTTTTATTTCCAGAGATAGCCCCACTCCATAAAGCCCCCCTCCTTTCCCCGGATTATTGTTGGCTGAATCAGATACAGCCGTGTTCCCTTTTATTATGCCGCCGGAAATAATCATACGGCTGCCACCGTCATATATGCCGCCGCCGAAGCCTTCTCCGGTGCCGGTTGTCGCTGTGTTTCCTGCTATGACCGCTCCCGATCCGATTTCAAGGGTTCCGTTATTATAGATACCGCCACCAAAGCCGCCGGCAGAATCGCTGACGGAACTTGCCACATTACCCTCAACCCTCGCATATTCAAACACCGTAAGGGTTCCGTTATTATAGATGCCGCCGCCGAAACCGCTGACAGAATCGCCAACGGAACTTGCCACATTATCCGCAACTCTCACATCCTTCAACACCGTATTGGCATTGACGTTGTAAAGACCTCCGCCCATACGCTTGCTGATATGAACCGTGTTCACCGTCACATCGCTGTTGGAGGCGTCCCCCCCTGTAAGCGTCAGACCTTGTAAGGCAACATGGATTGAGGAGGAGGCTGCCGCCCCGGCAATAATCATGACACGGTCTTTCCCGTTACCATTTAGCGTCGTAACCCCGCTTGAATCTCCCTCAAAGTTTCCGATGATTGTTAAAGGGTGTACAATTTGATAGGCACCCCGTTCATCTATAGGATAATTTCCTTTGGCAAGGTATATGGTATCCCCGTCGGCAGCGTATGATAAAGCAGCGTAAAAAGTAGCAAGCGGTTCGTCCGGAAACGCCCCCCAGTTGTTCAAATCACTCCCTGCAGGAGCAGGAGAGATATAATGCTTTCGCGGCAGGCTTTCCATTTCCGCCAAATACATATTATCACTGTCGTCAGCTTCGATATGGCTCAAATCAGCTTTATTATTTACAACGAATAAGCCTTTTGACAAATCTCTCAGATTATTTCTTGCCGCATAAATTCCGCCGCCTGTCGCTGTGTTGTTGCGTATCGTGCTGGATGCCGCCGTATTTCCTTCTATTTTTATACTGCCATCCCCAAAAAACAGCGTGTGAGTAAATTCACCCTCCATTTGGTGGATGCCTCCTCCTCGCCCCTCTCCTAATCCGGTCGTAGCTATATTATCCGTTATCTCACTATCGGATGTTACTTTAAGATAACCCCGGTTTTCAATACCGCCGCCATATCCTGCGTAAGCACTTGCTTCATTATCCACCGCTCTGTTTCGGGTAATAATCGCCCTGTCTATGATAAGAGTCCCTTCGTTCGCTATCCCTCCGCCGTACCCGTCGCCCAACCCTGTAACAGCCGAATTATCTCTTATTATCGTATAGGGGGTCAGCGTAAGCGTTCCCTTCCGGTTATAAATTCCGCCGCCGACTGCGGCAGAAGCGGTATCTCCTATCGCCATATTATTCTTCACCGTCACATTTTCCAGTGTTGTATTTGCATTCTCAATGTAAATACCCCCGCCATGCCCCTTGCGGATAAGCGTTCCGTTTATCGTCAGGTCATCCTCTACGGCTTTCCCTAAGGAAATAGTCAAGTTACGGAGAATTACATTGATAGGAGGATCGCCTTCTGTTCCGGCTATAATCATAACACGCCCAAGCTCTTTACCGCTAAGCACAGAAGAACCGGTGCTGATTCCGCCATCGGTATAACCGCCGATGATAATGAGATCCTTCGTTACCTTAAAAGCTCCTGCATTCAATGAATTCGTATCAATGGCAAACGTTGCCCCTTCTTGCAAACAGATTATATCAACATCTGTCCGCTCCAAAGCCTTTTGCAATGTCCGGTAAGCATCCGCCCACGTATTTCCGAGCTTGTCATCGCTACCATCCTCTCTTACATAGACAGTTCTCCCTTCTGCCGACAGAACCAAACCGATGGCAAACACTATAAATAGAAGTATCTTCTTCATTCCCCCTGTATATAATTGAAGTCACAAAGTTATACCTTTTTTCCTTATCAAAAAAAGCCCGCAGTACTTAACGTACTAACGGGCTTAATGCCAAATCAAAGAAGCGGGCGCGCTGATTTAAGAGACGCTGCCGTCAGGAAGAGAGACGAAGGGGCAAGGATGAGAGACGAAGGCATCAGGATAAGGTACGAAGTGCCCGTCTGAATCTCCTAAGAGCTTAGGAGAATCTCCTAAACGCTTAGGAGATTCTCCTAAGCGTTTAGGCAGCAAAAAGGGGGGTTGGGAGGTAAGGACAAGGGCTTCGGAGAGGTGCCTTTTGACCGTTCTTAATCTCCTAAGAGCTTGGGAGAATCTCCTAAGGGCTTAGGAGATTCTCCCAAGCGTTTAGGAGATTCTCCTGGATGCTTAGGAGATTCTCCTAAGCGTTTAGGAGATTAAACATGAGAAACAGGACGGCAGGAGAACCCCTAACAGGGTTTGAAACCCTGTTAGGGGTATGTTACGCAGATGCCCCGAAGGGGCAAAAGATTTCAGCCCGACGTAAAACGTCGGGTTACGGAAAGGGCGACACAAGGGAGTCCTGCAAGGACGCCCAATTTCAGCCCCACATGGAGCGCAGCGGAATGTGGGGTTACAAGGATGATACCGTTAGGGGAGTTCTGAAAGAACGATATATTCTTTCATCCTTTCAGGATTTCATTGGGTCGCCCTTTCCGTAACCCGACGTTTTACGTCGGGCTGAAATCGGGTGTTCTTTCAGAACGCCATTGGATATGAACCCCTAACAGGGTTTGAAACCCTGTTAGGGGTAAACTACTTCGCCTTTATCGTCCTGACGGCACGAACGGCATATCCGGAATGCTGATTCATGTCTGTCTGTGATTTGCCGGTCTTGACGGTCAAGTTATACGTGTAGCCCGCATTGGGGTATCCGCCGTCAATGGCTGATGAACTCCAGTAAGTGCCGGTTTCGTTTAACCCGACTATTGCTCTCTGCTTGTAAAGCTCTTCCAATTCGTCTATGCTGGGCAAATACCAGTCATCATAACCGCCCAACACCAAGTCGTAAGCTGCTTTGGCGGCGAATTCTTCGGTATCGCCCTTTTTAACCTCTACGATGAAAATCGTATTGGCAAGTCCCGTGCCTATTGCCTTTTCGGTGGGTATCACTTTGCGTTTGGCGCTCCAAACGATTTCCGACCCCTGATCCTGCGGTGCAGCCACCAAGCCGCTCAGCTTGTCTTCGGCAATATAAAAGACAATGCCCCCTTCGTAAGTGTCGCCGATGGATACCGTCAGCGGCTGTACAGCGTCATCATCATCCGAACAGCCCCAAAAGGCAAGGCTTGCCGTGAAAAGCAGTATTCCTGCTACTAAATTCTTCTTCATGTCTTTTTGTTTATAAAACATCTCCCCCTCTCTCCACAAGAGAAGGGGAGATATGTTGATTATTTAATATCCCGGGTTCTGCGGTCTTATGCCCAAATCTTCACTCTTTTCGCCCACCGGTATCGGGAAGCGGTAGTGTTTGCCTTTCACATTATCGTATTTTGCATGCAAATGCTTGTACACTTTGGCAAAGAAAGCAGTCACCACATGACCGTCTTTTCCTGTAGCACCGGCTGCTTTATACGAGCTGTCGTAGTGTTCAAAGTCCTTCACGGTCTTAACCGTTGAAATCAAAGTCTTCCAACGCACCAAGTTCAACCATGCCTTTTGTTCATACGCCAATTCCAAGCCCCATTCCTTGCGTACAGCCTCACGGGTAAGCGTGGCGGCGGTCAGGTTGTGTGATGTATTGCCAAACGCTCTTGCACGCACTTCGTTAATGGCGGTTAATGCTTCGGCGATGTTTCCCAATTCAAAGGCAGCTTCCGCTTTGATAAGCAATACTTCGGCGTAACGGATTTCGATACGATCCACTTCGTTGGTGGTAATGGCACTGTTCACGCTGTTTTCATAGCTGCGGTCAATCCCTTTCCCGTAGCGCGGCAGGGTAACCGGCGGCAGGAACGTATATACCTTGTTGTTTTCTTCCGGATTTGCCACCTCTATGGTATAAGAGAAGTCACGGCGTACAGCGTCAGCCGCTTCAAAGCGGTCGCGAAGGTTTACGTCAGACGGACCCATGTGGTTGTCCTTTTCCAACTCAAAGGTAAAGGTGAAGGCGCAATGTGTCTGGTGATTTCCTTGTGCATCAAAGTCATCGCCATCGTGATGGATTGTAAAGATATGTTCCGGTGCCTTGCTTTCATTGGCACGACCGAAGAGTTTGGTATAGTCTGCCAGCAAACTGTATTTACCGCTCTTTATCACCTTGTCGGCATATTCCGCTGCCTTTTCCAGCTTGGCTTTGTCCGTGCTAAATGCGGGGTCTGAGGTGCCATTCGCAATAGCCGCTACTTCCTCTGACGCGAGCGGTTTGGAACCCCATGCAAGATACACTCTTGCCAGAATGGCGTTAGCCGTGCCTTTGCTTGGGTTGGAGGGGTTGGCGTCGTAGTCAGGCAATCCGGCTTCGGCTTCCGTCAAGTCCTTCACGATTTGCGTATATACAGCCTCAATGGAAGAGCGTACTTTGGTAGGCTCGCCGGTTTCCAATACCAACGGCACTTCACCGTAAAGCTGCACCAAATAAGAGTAAGCAAGTGCCCGAACAAACTTTGCCTGAGCAATGGTTTTAGTCTTGACAGCACCGGAAACAGCACCGGCTTCCGTAATGCGTTCGATGGCACTGTTGGCGGCACCGATACTTTGGTAAAGCCTGCTGAACACCTTGATGGCATACCAGTTGTTTTCGTCGGGTTCAAACCGGCTTACTTCAGGGCCTGCTTCGTCTTCTTCTCCCTCAAAACTGATGGTTCCTTCGGTAGCCGACTCTATCAGGAAAGAGAAGGAAGAGCTGAGCGTTTGCAGCGGAGGATACGCGGCGTTGGCTGCCGCTTGAGCTTCCGCATCGTTCTTGATTGCTTCGTCAACAACGGGCGGAGTTTCGTTGTCGATGTCATCGTCATCGTTGCACGAATAAAGGGCAACGGATAAAGCCAAAGCCCATAAGACCTTGAAAAATGGTACGTGTTTCATACTTTCTTTTTTTGTTATATGAATAATGATAAATGAATGTATTTCATCGAACTTCCGACAGTACGCACCCCGTACCTCCGGTGGTACGCATACCGGTTACTAAGTCCCCTAAGAACTCTGTCATTGATTCTTTTCTTTCCTTTCTAAAAATCAACCTCTTACCATTTGAAGTCTCTTTTAAGGGTCGTTCCACCTCATGTGGAACGACCCTTCCGCTTTATGTGGAACGAGGCTTCCGCCTCATGCGGAACGGGGCTTCCGCCTCATGCGGAACGGGGCTTCCGCCTCATGCGGAACGGGGCTTCCACCTCATGCGGAACGAGGCTTCCACCTCATACGGAACGACCGTTCCCTGCTATCCTGCCTGTTTTCTCCCCCATAACACTTTCTTCTTTGATTTTCCCTTTGACAGAGTTCTTAGGGAACTACGTTATTTTTGAACCTCTAACAGGGTTTGAAACCCTGTTAGGGGTAAGGGGTAAATAATATTTCAAGTTAGAAAGACAGGTTTGCTCCTGCCGAGAAAGTCCTTGCCGTAGGATATACTCCCAAGTCAATTCCGCTTGATACTTCCGGGTCGTACCCTTTGTAGCCGGTCAGGGTAAGCAGGTTTTGTGCAGAGGCAAATATCCTGAACCCCGACAGCCCTTTTATCCTGACGGGCAGCTTGTATCCCAACGTAATATTCTTGAGCCGCAGATAAGAGGCATCCTCCACATAGCGACTGTCCAAAAGAGCATTGGGATGGTTCCGGTTAATCTTCGGAATAACAGCAGAGGGGCGGGTGCTTGTCCAACTGTCGAGCAGCACGGCAGATACATTGTAGGCATCGGCGGCATGTTCCAGATTGCGGCGCAAATGGTTGTATATCCTGTTGCCCTGCGAGCCTTGAAACAGCACAAAGAGGTCGAAGCCGCGATAGTTTACGGTGGATGAAAAGCCGTAGATAAAGTCCGGCTGAATGTTGCCGAGCACCACACGGTCGTAATTGCTAATCTTGCCGTCAGGCTTGCCGTCTATGCCGCTTACGTCCCTGAACTTCAAATCCCCCGGTTGCGGCGTGCCGTAAGTGCCGGACTCCGGCAGTTTGGAAAGGTCGTCTCCTTCCTGTATGATGCCGTCAAAAATCAGCCCGTAGAAAGAGCCTAAGGATTCGCCTACCTGAAAGATAACTTCCTTGTTCCTTTCATCAAACAATATATCATCGTTTGCCAAGTGCGTTATCCTGTTCACATTATGGGCAATGTTGGCGGCTGCCGTCCACGTCAGGTTCTTACGTTCCGCCAACGTGGTGCTCAGACTTAACTCAATCCCCTTGTTGGTTACGTTCCCGATATTCTCCAGCTGAACGCCGCCGCCCTCCGAAGAAGGTACGGGCACCTTAAAGAACAAATCCGATGTTTTCTTGTAATAGGCATCGGCGGTCAGGGTGAGGCGGTCGCCAAAGAAACCCGCATCTATACCGGCGTTATATTGCGCCGTTGTTTCCCATTTCAGCTTGCTGTTGCCTTTATTTCCTTTGTTGTAGGCGATGCCTCCGTTGTACTGCTGGGGGTCATAGCTTTCCAAAGCATCCAAATCACCGATTTCCTGATTGCCGACGGTACCGGCGGACAATCTCAGTTTGAGTGTAGTCAAAGCCTTCGTGTCTTGCAGGAAAGATTCTTCGTTGATGTTCCACGACAGACCTACGGAAGGATAATAACCCCATTGATGCCCTTTTGCCAAGCGCGATGATTTGTCGGCGCGGAAAGTGGCGGTAAGGTTGTAGCGTCCCGCCAATGTATAATTTGCCCTGCCGATGACCGAGTTTAATGTTGCCAGAGAGCTTGCCGCCACAGGGGCATAGCGTTGGGAACCGTCCTGTATGTTCTTATATTTCAGTTCCTCGTTTGTGTAATGAGTGGTGAGGGCGGTAACGCCGTTCGTCTGCGAATGTTGATAGGTGTAGCCGCCCAACAAGTCAATATAATGGGCATCATTGAGCTGCTTGGTGTAGCCCAGCGTATATTCCATCAGCCAAACCTCATGCTGCTTGTTGCCTATGGCACCGATGCCCTCTTCGGCAAGACCGAGAGCGGTGTAGGAGGGTGCAAAAAAGTTCTGAGTCGTATGGCTCACATTCGTTCCCGCATTGACCTTTGCCACCAAGCCCTCAACGATGGTATAGCGGGCAAAGAAGCTGCCAAGCAGGGAAGTATTGATGGTTTCTGCCACACTGTTCTCCAAATCCGACACGGGGTTTGCCGCATTGCCGCGAAGTGCCAGATAATTATATTCGTAAGGGTTTTTGTAGTTATAGCCGCCGTCGCTGTTATATATAGGAACAACAGGCGGCATGAACAGCGCATAAGTGAGCGAACTTGTGATACCCGCCGAGTATGGCGAAGAGTTGAAGCCTACCTTCTCCGTTGTCGTAAGGCTCTTTTGGATATTCTTGCCGGTCGTGGCGGTAATGCCTACGGTCAGTTTATCGGACAAATCACGGTCTATATTCAACCGCACATTGTAACGCTTGAAACCGGAATTGATGACAATCCCGTCCTGTCCGGTATAGTTTCCCGACACAAGGTAGCGCATCTTCGCATCGCCTCCGCTGACGGATAACTCGTGGGACTGCCTTACGCCCGTTCTTAATACGGCATCCTGCCAATCGTATCCTTCGCCCAATGTCGCAATCTCGTCGTCCGTATATTTTCCTTTATTATTGAAGAAATCCTTTTCCATCCGTGCCCATTCGGAAGCGTTCATCAAGTCCAGCTTCTTAGCCGACTTGTCCCAGCCGATGGAATATTGATAGTTTACCTTGTCGCCCCCTCTTTTGCCTTTCTTGGTGGAAACAATGATGACACCGTTTGCGCCGCGTGAGCCGTAGATTGCAGTAGCCGACACATCTTTCAACACTTCGATAGACTCAATATCGGCAGGATTGATAGAGGACAGGGGATTTAATCCGCCGTCAATCTTCCCCAGCCCTGTCTTGGTGGAATTATTATCACTGTAAAAGATAAAGCCGTCAATCACATACAGCGGGTCATTGCCGCCGTGTATGGAGTTGCCGCCGCGAATACGGATGGAAGAACTTGCACCCGGCTGTCCCGATGTCTGCGTTACATTGAGTCCGGCAACCGCTCCGCCCAACATTCCATCGAACGATACGCCTACATGCTCCAGAACAGCCTTTGGTATGGCAGAAATAGCTCCGGTCAGCTCCTTCCGCCGCTGTGTACCGTAACCGACAACTACTACCTCATCCAGCAGTCCTGCATCTTCACGCAAAAAGAATGTAACAGGCCCCGAATATTCGTGTATCTCCACATCCTCTTCCTTATAACCCAAAAAGCGTATGGAAACAGCTGCCGGAAGCGACTTGACACGAACAACAAAACTCCCGTCCCTTTCCGTCACGCCTCCCGTCTTTCCGCCTTCAAGAAGAATACTTGCTCCGGGCAGAGGCTCCCTCGTCCCTTCCTCCAACACATACCCCTTGATTTCTATCGCGCTCTGTTGTGCAAAAGCTGCCAAAGGGAAAACAACCGCCAAAAGAACCACACGGATACTATACGGAAATCTCAATCGTAGCATTAGTTAACAATAACTTATAACCCGTTCAACTTTCAGATAAACCATCTCTCGCTACTGATTTCCATTTGCAAGGAATTGACGACACAAAGGTTGACGGATTCAAACGAAGGGCAAATACCATAAACGTGGTATATTTAACTAAAATAAACAAAGACGGTTTGCGTTTGCTCTGCTTTATATACCCATATTATGAAAATACCGTATATTTGCGGGCGATAGACAGAATTGTTAAATGTAAAACAGTACTATTATGCCGGAAAAAACGAGATATTCGGATGCCGAACTGGAAGAGTTCCGCGTCATTATACTGGAAAAGCTGGAAAAGGCGAGCAAGGATTACGAGGCTTTGCGGTCGGGTATTACCCATGTGAGCGGCAACGATGTATCCGATACATCACCTACGTTCAAGGTGTTGGAAGAGGGTGCCGCCACACTGTCGAAAGAGGAAGCCGGACGGCTGGCACAGCGGCAGATTAAGTTTATACAGAGCTTGCAGGCCGCTTTGGTGCGCATCGAAAACAAGACCTACGGGGTTTGCCGCGAAACGGGGAACCTTATACCGAAGGAAAGACTGCGTGCCGTTCCCCATGCCACACTGAGCATAGAAGCCAAGCAGGGGGGTACGAGATAAGTATGGGAATGAGCAACATATCCAAAGGGCGAGGAGCGGTATTGATTATAATGCTGCTCCTTCTGCTTGACCAGACAATAAAGATTTGGGTGAAGACGCACCTGCAATTGCATGAGAGCATTGAGGTGACACCTTGGTTTTATATCTATTTCACGGAGAACCCCGGCATGGCTTTCGGGCTGGAAGTGATCAGCAAGCTGTTTCTGACGCTGTTCAGGATGGCGGCGGTGGCGTTTTTAGGGTACTATCTGTATCGGCTGACAAAGGCTGACGCCGCATTCGGGTATATCGTCTGCTTCGCGATGATTCTGGCGGGAGCAGCGGGGAATATCATTGATTCGGTCTTTTACGGCGTTGTGTTCGACAGCAGTGCCGGACAGTTGTCGGTCTTTCTGCCCGAAGGGGGGGGCTACGGCAGCTGGTTGCACGGGCGGGTGGTGGATATGTTCTACTTTCCGCTGATAGAGACGGCGTTTCCCGACTGGTTTCCCGTATGGGGGGGAGAAGAGTTTATCTTTTTCCGTCCGATATTCAATCTGGCGGATTCGTCGATATGTGTCGGCGTTTTTCTGCTGTTCGTATGCTTCCGGCGCACGCTTACCGACAGTTTTTCCAAAGAAGAAGATAAAGGGGGGAAATGTTGAAGAGGTTGTCAATATATGGTGTGATGCTGTGGGAAGTCGGTATGTTTGCCGGCTGTGGGAAGATGCCCGACGGTATTCTTTCCGAGAAAGACATGCAGGCGGTGCTAACCGATATGCTGACGGCGGAAACCATGACTGACGCGGATGCGGAGTACAGGAATGATACGGTCAAGCTGGCATTGTATGAGTCGGTGTTTCGCAAACATGGCATCAGTCGGGCGATGTATGACAGTTCGCTGGTCTGGTACGGGCGGAACATGGACGTTTATATGAAAATCTATGACCGTGTGACTGCCGATTTGGACAGGCGGATATACATGCTTGGCAACCTGCCGCCGGAAACTGCCCCGGCTGACCTTGTCCGCCGAGATTCAACCGATATATGGCCGCGTCGCTTGATGGCGGTGTTTCATCCCAAAGCATTGTTCAACGGCGTTGTTTTCGATGTGAAGCCGGAGGTTCCTTTTCCTTCCGGCAGTGCCTTTGTGTGGAGTGTGCGCGTCTGGGGCTTAAAAGAAGGGATGAAGTATTATCCCGAACTGCGTCTGCATGTGGAACAGTCGGATACGGTGCTGACCATCAGCCGGCAGATTACGCGGGACGGTTATTACGAGTCTGCCGTGCAATCAATGCCTGCGCGGCAGGTGGAGCATGTGTACGGCTATATTTGGATGAATACGGCGGATGCAGATAGAACCGGTTACAGGGTTTATGCGGATAATATCCGGTTGATGCGGTACAATTATAATAGGTGACTATATCTAACTTTACAGTTGAAAATAACTATGCAGATGCCCCGAAGGGGCAAGAGATTTCAGCCCCACATGAAGCGAAGCGGAATGTGGGGTTAAGACAAATGTATATCAATAAAGTTCTGAAAGAACTACGTCAAAGGGCAGAATAAATTAGGAGAACCCCTAACAGGGTTTCAAACCCTGTTACCTTAATAACTAATGTTACGCAAAAACCCCGAAGGGAGGACGGGGCAAAGGTCACAACATGTTAAAATTACACTTCCTTAATTAAAATTACCCCCTTTCATTCCTTAAAATCCCTTAACCCAACCCCTCTCAACCCTTAACAACCCCCATACAACCTTTAATTAACCATAAAAAACAATCCCCCGCAAAATCCCTCATTTTTTACATATTCACGCAAAACACCCCAAAATGCTGTCAAAACAACCATCAAACATCCCCAAACCACTGACAAAATGACACTACAACACGTACACCCGCTGACACTTGCGCTCTTTCTCCGTATTCCCTCCGTATTGCCTCCGTATTGCCTCCGTCCAAAATACATTTTACCTTTGCAGGGACACTAAGATACAACCCTGCAAATTTTCATATTGTTAACATTAAATAATCGTAAGTCATGGCAATCATCAACAGTGCCGCTATCGGCAAAGCAACAAAGTCCCTCGGAGTCATCACCTACCGGGAAGTGCGCAGTCAGGTTATCGCATCACAACGCATAACCGTCAACCACAGTAACACACTGAAGCAGGCCAAGCAAAGAAATGCCTTTGGAGAAATGGCTAAAATAGCCCATTTCTTCCAACCCGTCACACGCATCGGATTCAAAAAAACAGCACACGGATCCGAATACAACAATTTCACGGCTACCAACAACGCCGTACAACACTTCATCAAGCAAATCCCCGTCTTCGACAAAGACGAACTCCCCCTCGACTTCGTCATCGACGCCCTCCAGTCCCCCGACTTCAAAACCCCCATACTCATTGCAAAAGGTGCCTATGACGCCTACACACGCTTCGTATGGGACGACACGGGACAGCCCGTCGGCAAAATCGAACTCGCCCGCCCGTTCCTCCCCGGCGACACCATCACCATCCCCGTCGCCCTCAGCTTCGACGAAGACCACATCCGACTCCAAAAACTCAGAACATACAACAAAACCCTTACCCCCGAAGACATGCAGGCACTCCCTGCCCCCGACACCTTCACCGTCAGCAACGACACCATCCCCGGCTTCAACGACTTCGATCAACTTGACGGCAAAACCGACAACGTCGCCATCGTCCTCGCCGCCATCGTCACCCCGCCCGAAGACAAACCCAACGCCGGAAGCTCCACTTCACGACTCATCCTCATGCCACCCCTCCCCTACAGCTTCACAGGCATACAGGCACTTCGGGGAGAAGACACCATGCTCATACAAGCCCCCGACCCCCAAACCTTCAAACAATTCCTTTA
>LBCX01000234.1 GCA_001657575.1 Bacteroidales bacterium Barb4 | reverse complement strand
ACAGGCAGTTGCGCGGGCGTGCCGGTCGTCAGGGCGACCCGGGGTCGTCCGTATTCTTTGTTTCCCTGGAAGATGATTTGATGCGCTTGTTTGCCTCCGAAAAGATTGCCGGACTGATGGATCGCATGGGCTTCAAGGAAGGTGAGGTGTTGGAACATTCCGTGCTGACCAAGTCCGTTGAGCGGGCGCAGAAGAAGGTGGAGGAAAATAACTTCGGCATCCGTAAGCGTCTGTTGGAATACGATGATGTGATGAACTCGCAGCGTAATGTGGTCTATACCCGCCGCCGTCATGCCCTGATGGGGGAACGCATCGGGCTGGATGTGGTGAACACGCTCTATGATACTGCCACAGCCATTGCGGAACAACATGCGGAGACGCACGATTACGAGGGCTTCAACCTCGAACTCTTCCGTGTCTTTGCCATGGAGTCGCCGCTGGCGGAAGAAGACTTCAACGCCTCGAAGCCGGAGGACTTGACGGAGAAGCTCTTCAACGAAGCATTGGTACAGTTCAAACGCCGCATGGAGCGCATGACGCAGACTGCCAACCCCGTCATCCGGCAGGTCTATGAAAATCAGGGAGCCATGTACGAAAATATCCTTGTCCCCGTCACCGACGGCAAGCGGATGTACAACGTATCCTGCAACCTGAAAGAGGCTTACGACACGGAATGTAAAGCCATCGCCAAATCCTTTCAGAAAGCCGTCGTGCTGCATACCATTGACGATGCTTGGCGGGAACATCTGCGCGAAATGGACGAACTGCGCCACTCCGTACAGAACGCCAGCTACGAAAACAAAGACCCCTTGCTGATCTACAAGCTGGAATCCTACAACCTCTTCAAAAACATGGTGGAGCTGATGAACCGCAAGAGTACCGTCATCCTCATGCGCGGACAAATCCCCGTGCGCGAAGTACCCTCTGCCGAAGAGCAAATCGCCCGCCGCATCGCCGTGCAGCAAGCCGCACCCGAAAGACGGCAGGACTTCAGCCGCTACCGCACCGAGAAAGCCGAGTACGGCAGGCGAAGCGAAGCACCGGCATCCGGCAGCGAGGCTGCCCAACAGCAGGAACAGCCCAAGCTCTCCCCCATACGCACCGAAAAGAAAGTAGGACGCAACGAATTATGCCCCTGCGGAAGCGGAAAGAAATACAAGGCTTGCCATGGGAAAGGGCTTTAATTAAAGGTATTCCCTTGGAATTTGCGTAACATCAACAAGTAGTCAGGCGAATGATTCCAGCGCAAGGCGGTAGGAGTTAAGCCCGAAGCCGGCTATAACGCCTTTGCAGGCGGCGGAAATCATGGAATGATGGCGGAACTCTTCACGCGCATGTACATTGGATATATGCACTTCGACCACCGGCGTTGTCACGGCTTTGATGGCATCGTGCAAGGCGACGGATGTGTGCGTATAGGCTCCCGCATTGAGGATGATGCCGTCGAAATCGAAGCCTGTTTCATGGATTTTATCAATCAGCTCGCCTTCCCTGTTGCTCTGGAAAACGGCTATCTCACAGTCGGGGTAAGCGGCACGCAGGGTGCGTACATATTCATCAAACGATACATTCCCGTAAACACCGGGTTCCCTTTTGCCCAACAGATTCAGGTTTGGCCCGTTAATGATCTGAAACTTCTTCATGTTCTTATAAGTTTGTTACTTTTGCGCCGCCTTGAAAGGCTCTTTGAAAAGAGGCGGCGAAGATAATTGTTCTTAGCGATTAACGGTTAATCATTGAAAGGCATAATCAGTAAATATCATACGTATCTGCGTTTGGAGAAATCCCTTTCTCCCAACTCCATTGATGCCTATATGACCGACCTCAACAAGCTGGTTTCCTTTGCCGAAAACGAGGGGCGGAAGCTGACCGAAATTACTTACGATGACTTGCAGCAGTTTGTCGCCTGCCTCTACGACCTTTGCATCTGCCGCCGCTCGCAGGCGCGTATCATCTCCGGCATCCGTTCCTTTTATCATTTCCTCCTGCTGGAAGGCTACCTTGAAACAGACCCTACCGAACTGCTGGAATCCCCCAAAACGGGCGTGAAGCTGCCGGAGGTGCTTACCGAAAACGAAATCAATGCCATCCTTGACTCTATTGACCTCTCCCTTTTTACAGGGCAGCGTAACCGTGCCATGCTGGAGGTGCTTTACAGTTGCGGCTTGCGCGTGTCGGAACTCACCGGTCTCCGCTTCTCCGATACTTATTTTGACGAGGGTTTTATCCGCGTGGAAGGGAAGGGCGGCAAGCAACGCCTTGTCCCCATCTCCGACATTGCCATTCACGAGATTAAAAACTACCTTTTCGAACGCAATGCGATTACAGTGAAAAAAGGCTTTGAAGACAGCCTTTTCCTCAGTTGTCGCGGCACTTCCCTCTCGCGCATCATGGTTTTCCACATCGTCAAGCAGCAGACGGAAGCCGCCGGCATATATAAAACCGTCAGTCCCCACACTTTCCGTCATTCCTTCGCTACTCACCTGCTCGAAGGCGGTGCCAATCTGCGTGCCATTCAGGAAATGCTGGGTCACGAAAGCATTGCCACCACAGAGATATACACGCACATCGACAGGGAGCATCTTCGCAAGGAAATACTGGAACATCATCCGAGAAACAAGTCCTACCGCGGAGGCACGACGAACACGCAGGACTGTTTATAATCAGGGGAGCAATGGAAAAGAAAGGGGTTGTGCTGGGTATTTCGGCTTATAAGCAGGGGAGTGCGGCGGTGCTCGTGGCTGACGGGGAAATTACGGCGGCGGCGCGGGAGGAGAGGTTTTCAAGGGTTATGGGAGACAGTGCGTTTCCTGTGGCGTCGGTGCGGTATGTGTTGAAGGAGGCGGGAGTTGAGTTCGGGAAGGTGGATGCGATCGTGCTTGATGATCCGCTGCCTGCGGGAGGGTCTGTGAAGGCGAGGTGGAGGAGGTTTGTTTTTCAGATGCGGGTTTTGTGGATGTTGAAGCAGTTCGGGAGGACGAAGGCTCCGTTGCTGTTCCCGGAACATCTGTTGCCGTGTACGGCGAATGCTTTTTTCCCTTCGCCGTTTGAGAGGGCGGCTATCCTGACGATTAGTGAGACGGGGACGGCTATCTGTGTCGGTAACAAGGCGCATTTGAGGATTATAAGGGAGACGGGGGAACCTTCTGCGGCTGTTCTTTACAGGACTTTTGCGGATTTTCTGGGGTTTGACACGGGGGGAGAATTGGAGGGGCTTGCGCTTTATGGGGATGCGTTTTCCGATCAGACGCAGTTGTTTAAGGAAAAGATCACGGATGAGCTGGTTGAGATGAAGGAGGACGGGGCTATTGTTTTGGATATGTATTATTTTGATGCGGCGGCTAAGCCGTTGAGGATACACGTGAGGGAGTGGGAGTTGTTGTTCGGTATTCCGCAGCGGGCGCGGGATGGGGCTTTGACGGGCGGTCATGCCAATTTTGCCTCTGCGGCTTGTCAGGTGCTGACGACGATTATTACCCGATTGGCTGAGACGGTGAAGATGCTGACGGAGGAGAGTAATCTGGTGATGGCAGGGGAGGTTTTTTCGAGTTGTGCGGCAAATAATCGTACCATCCCTTCAAAGTTGTTCAAGAATATATGGATTCAGCCGGTTGCGGGTGCGGCGGGGAGTGCGCTGGGTGCGGCACTGGCGGGTCATCATGTTCATCTTGAGCGGAGAAGGATGTTGGTTGCGGATGCTGACCGTATGTGTTATACCTGTTTGGGCCCGGAGTATGCGGAGCAGGAGATTGAGGCGGTGCTGACAAGATGCGGGGCGCGTTACAGGCATTTCAAGACGTTTGACGAATTGGCATCGGTTGTGAGCTGGGATTTGGCAGGGGGGCAGGTTGTCGGGTGGTTTCAGGGGCGGATGGAGTTCGGAGTTGAGGGGCTGGGTAACAGAAGTGTGTTGGCAGATGCAAGAAATCCAAAGATACAGAAAGCGTTGGGCTTGAAGACGAAGCGCGGAGAGGGGTTTGTTCCTTTCGGAGCAAGCGTGTTGGCGGAAGATGCTTCGCGCTGGTTTCCGACGGTTGCTGTGTCACCTTATAAAACAACGGCTTTCCTGTTGCATGAGCGTCACAGGCTTCCGGAGGTCAATCCGGAGGAAGATATTTTTACGAGGCTTTACAGACAGCGGTCATCTGTTCCGGCGGTGACTTGTGTAGATTATTCGGTGCGTGTGCAGACGGTGAGCGAGGAGTCGAACAAGAAGCTGTGGACGTTGCTGAACTGTTTTAAGAAACTTACGCAGACGGGATTGCTGGCAAATACGGCTTTTCAGATAGGAGATCGTCCGATGGCTTGCACGCCGGAGGATGCGTATAATGATTTTTTGTATTCGGAGTTGGATTGTCTGGTGATGGGAAACTTTTTGCTGTATCATAATAAGCAGCTGGGGGCGGGGGGCAAGGTGAATCAGGTAAGGAAGCAGGGGGAACAGGAGGATTCCAAGCAGACTTAAAGATCATTAGAAAAACAGTTATGCAGATGCCCCGAAAGGGCAAAAGATTTCAGCCCCACATGCAGCGCAGCGAAATGTGGGGTTATGCGGAATGGGGGTTTACGGAATGGCAGCGGCAATGGAGTCCTGCAAGGACGCCGGATTTCAGCCCCACATGGAGCGGATGCGGAATGTGGGGTTA
>LBCX01000233.1 GCA_001657575.1 Bacteroidales bacterium Barb4 | reverse complement strand
AGCTCTTTTAGAGTCAGGGTTGAACATGCTGTCGGACGAGTTAAAATCTTCCATATTGTTAAAGAACGCTATCGGTGTCATAAACTTTTTTTCGATGATTTAGTTTTGGAAACAGCTTGTGGAATACATAATTTTAAATTATCGTGTCAGTAATATATTAATCGGTATAATGTCTAGTTTCTAAATATAAATTCTAATTATGATTATATCACAGGGATTTTCAATGCCTGTCCGGGGCGGAGGGTGGTGCCGGAGAGCTTGTTGGCTTTTTGGATGGTGATTGCTGACAGGCCGGCGTATTTCTTGGAGATGGAGTAGAGGGAGTCGCCGGATTGGACGATATAGGTGATTGTTTGTGTTGTTTTTGCAGGGGAGTTTTGTTCGGAGGTTTTAGGAGAGACGGGGGAAGTGCCTACAGTAGTGGAGGCAGTTGTAGTGATGGGGGAGGTTTGAGGAGTGAAGCTGACACCGCCGTTGTTTACGTAGAGGGTTAATCGTTTGCCGGAGGGGACACGGTTGGATTTGAGGTTGTTCCATCGGCGGATTTCTTTGGCTGTAACGCCGTAGCGGTCGCCGACAACATAGAGGTTTTCACCGGATTTGGTGGTGTGAGTGATTTTTTCTTTGACGGCAGTATGGTCTGTTTCGATGATGTTGAGGGGGATGCTGCCGGCGAGGAGTTCATCGGTGCGGTGGGCATATACGGTATCTTCCATGTCGGCAAAGGCGTAGGTGTCGGCGGCGGGGAGTTTTAATACTGAGGGTTTAATGTGTCCGGGGATGATGTCTCTTTTGTATTGGGGGTTGAGCAGGCGGAGGAGGTCTATGTCGATGTGCATCAAATCGGTTATTTGCTCAAAGTGGAGCATTTTATTGACCATGATGGTGTCGGTAGCAAGGGGGAGGCTGGTCTGTATCGGACAGATGTTGTGTTCGCAATGGTAGTTCATAATGTAGCAGGCGGCGATGAAGAGGGGGACGTAGGTACGTGTTTCACGGGGCAGATAAGGGTAAACTGCCCAGAAGTTCTTTTTCCCTCCCGCGCGGCGGATGGCTTTGTTTACTCCTCCCGGTCCACAATTGAAAGAGGCAAGTGCCAAATGCCAATCGCCGTAGATGTCGTACATGTCTTTGAAGTAGCGGCAAGCGGCTTCAGTGGACTTTACGGGGTCGCGCCGTTCATCCACCAAGCTGTTTATTTCCAAGCCGTAAATTTTCCCCGTAGGGAGCATGAACTGCCAGAAGCCGCTTGCACCGACGCGAGAGAGGGCGAGAGGGTTCATGGCACTTTCCACGATCGGCAGGTATTTGAGTTCAAACGGCAGTCCGTATTTTTCGAGGATGGGTTCAACAAGAGGGAAATAGTAATCCGCCATGCCCAGCATATAGCGCACTACGCTGCGGCGACGTTCGGCATAGAAGTTGATATAGCGGAGAACGGTTTCGTTGTAGGTCATGGGTATGATTTCCTGCAACTTGTCAAGGCGTTGGCGGTAAACGGAGTCCGGATAGTCAACGTTTGTTTCGTCGTCATGGCAGAAGTCGTCTGTTTTGGCAAAATATCGTGTAAACCAAGCCTGCAACAGACTGTCCACGCCGGCGTCTATATCGGAGGAAGCAACCCGCCCTGTCCGTCCGAATCCTGCATTTGTCAGGACAGAATCAATGACAGCTATTTCGTCCCATATCTCCCCTTCTTCCTGCGTTTCTTCCTGCGCCTGCAAGGCTGTTCCTGACAGACACAAACAGCAAACTATGAAGTATTTCGCTACTTTCTTGATATAATTATTCCGGCTTTTCGTCTTACTCATTATGATAGAAATTAGTTTACCCTTAAAATAGTATTCTGCAATTAACTCCCAGCATCTGCGGCATACAGGCTGTCTTAAGCACGAATGCCGGCTCGATGTGCATGGAGAGGTCGGGAGATATGTCAAAGTCAAACAGTTGCGCGTCCACGTATGCGTCCAAGATACTGAGGGCGTACACCCCTGCCGAAATGATGATACTCAAATCCCGATATCGTCGGAAGTAGTCCTTCCGTTGCTGGATGTTTCTTGTGAAGTTCGGGTTGTCTGTGGGGTAGGAGTTTATTTCTTCCTCCGACACATTGCCCGGCACAAGGTTTTTCCAACTGCCGTTTGCCACAGGGTCGTCCGACATAACGTCCTTGTAGGCATTCAAATAGTCCTGATAGTTGCGGTTGTTCCAGCTTACGGCATACGCACAGCCCATAAAAGCACCATATACAACGGGGAGCTTCCAGTATTTCCGGTTGTACAACTGTCCCGCACCGGGAATCAACGCCATGAGAACTGCTTTGGACGGCATGGGCTTAAACGCCGCCTTTGCCACAGGCATTGTCAGGGCATCCGCCTCCTCCGTATCCGTCTGGGCTGCTCCCCGCAGGGGAAGGCAGAGCCAAAGCACAGGGAACAAGACGAACCACGTGCTTTTCATTTCATTTTGTCCAGCAACCCGACAAGTTTCTCCAATTCCTCATCCGAAGCAAAAGGAATGGTAATCTTTCCCTTGCCCTTGCCGTTGCAGGTCAGTTGCACTTTGGTGTTGAAAAAGGAGGAAAGGTGTTCTTTCAATGAATTGTATTCTTGCGGGGGTATCGGCTTGCGTGCCGGCTCCTTTACGGATGCTTCTTCTTCCGGTTGTTTGTCTTGTTTGTCTTCTGCGCGGGCTAATTCTTCGACTTGGCGCACGGAAAGCCCTTCTGTTTGTATTAGTTCGTACAGTTCCAGCTGCACTTTCGGGTCGTCCACCGACAGCAGGGCGCGGGCATGACCCATTTCCAATTTCTTGTCCCTCAATCCCATTTGTACTTCAGCGGGGAGTTTGAGGAGGCGCAGATAGTTGGCGATGGTTGCGCGTTTCTTGCCTATCCGTTCGCTCAGGCGATCTTGTGTAAGCCCGTAGCTGTCGATCAGTTTCTGGTAAGCCAAGGCTATTTCTATGGAGTTGAGGTCTTCCCGCTGTATGTTTTCAATCAGTGCCATTTCGACTACGTTCTCGTCTTCGGCTTTTTTGATATAGGCGGGGATACATTCCAATCCGGCGGAAAGAGAGGCGCGGTAGCGGCGTTCGCCGGAGATAATCATATAGTTGTCCGGTTCAATCTCTTTGAGCGTGATGGGTTGGATAACACCCAAGGCACGTATGGAGGCGGACAGTTCTTCTAGAGCACTTTCATCAAAAGCGGAACGGGGTTGGTCAGGGTTGGGATGTATTTTGTTCAGTTCTATTTCGCTGATGGAAGACGAGCCGCTTGTCTTCAAGTCGTCCATCGTGATGAGTGCGTTCAGTCCCCGTCCTAAGGGCGGTCGTTTCACTGCCATAGTCATTTGTTTTTGCTGATGAGTTCTTTCGCCAATTGGAGATAGTTCTGGCTTCCTTTGGATTCGGCGTCATAGAGGATGACGGGCTTGCCGTAGCTGGAGGCTTCGCTGATCTTTACATTGCGCTGTATGACGGTGTCAAGCACCAAGTTTCGGAACGACTCTTTCACTTCCTCGTATATCTGGTTGGACAGGCGGAGGCGTGCATCATACATTGTCAATAGGAAGCCTTCGATTTCCAAAGACGGGTTGAGCTTGGACTTGATAATCTTGATGGTGTTGAGCAACTTGCTGATGCCTTCCAGAGCAAAGTATTCGCACTGTACCGGTATGATGACTGAATTGGCGGCAGTCAGCGCGTTCACCGTGATCAAGCCCAGAGAGGGAGAGCAGTCTATCAAAATGAAGTCGTAGTTATCTTTCAACGGCAACAGTACGCTTTCCAATACGTACTCCCGCTTGTCCCTGTTCAGCATTTCAATCTCGGCTCCGACCAAGTCAATGTGAGACGGGAGAACCTCCAAGCCATCTATTTCTGTGGGAACAACAGCTTTACGCCCTTCTTCATCATTGACCAGACATTCATAGATGGAGATTTTTACCTGTTGTATATCAATGCCCAAGCCTGAGGAGGAATTGGCTTGCGGGTCGGCATCGACCAATAATACTTTCTTTTCAAGAGTGGCCAGTGAAGCGGCCAGATTTATCGCGGTGGTAGTCTTTCCGACTCCGCCTTTCTGATTGGCAATGGCAATAATCTTTCCCATTTTTTCTGCTTTATATTGGGCGGCAAAGCTAATGATTATATGCCGAATGACAAGAAAAGGGTAAACAGAAACCAGGGTCAACGCACGAAATAGCAATCTTTGATTTATGGAATTAAGAAACTGTTAAAAATAGAATAAAAATGCAATTAGTCATAATAAAACATTGGCTGTCAGTTGTTTGATTCGATTATTATTTGTATCTTTACGAGTACCAACAAATAAAGAAGCAAATGAATAAAACTTGTCAGACCAGCTTGAGTGACAGCCACCGGAGTACAATAGCAGTCATTTTAAAAGACAAACGCAAGCGGAAACACTCTTTGCGAGAAATAGTTGATGCCGTCTTCTGCATGCTTAAAACAGGCTGTCAGCGGCGCATGCTTCCCAAAGATTTTCCGAACCGGCAATTGGTTTGTTACTGTTTCAACAAGCGGAAACGGGATGGAAGCATTGAAGAGATTCACGGGCGACTTCGTGATTTAACCCGCAGGAACGCGGGAAGGAAACAATCTCCCGGCCTTGGCCCGACAGATTCACAATCCGTTAAAACAACCCGCAGCGGCGGTTTGTGCAGGGGGACAGACGGCGGTAAAAAGACAAGGGGAAGAAAACGGCATGTCGTTGTCGATACAATGGGACTGCT
>LBCX01000232.1 GCA_001657575.1 Bacteroidales bacterium Barb4 | reverse complement strand
CCTACCCCCGCACGGACGGCACACGTGAATGGGAGAAGATACTCGCCCCCCGCCAATGGCTCTATCAAACGCCGGAGCAGATACTTATCAAGGCTTCCAACGGAGCTTCCGACTTCGGCAACAAGTTCGGGCAACCGCTTATCTGCGGCTCTCTTCTCACCTTTGAACATACGGAGAACGGCAAGAAATATGCTTACGACAAAGTCATCATGCTTGCCGGCGGCGTAGGCTTCGCCAACCGGCGCGATGCCTTGAAGGGCAATCCCGAAGCGGGCGAAAAGGTGGTCGTACTCGGCGGCGACAACTACCGCATCGGCATGGGTGGCGGGGCTGTGTCTTCGGTGGACACGGGACTCTTTACGAGCGGCATCGAACTGAACGCCGTGCAGCGTGCCAATCCCGAAATGCAGAAGCGTGCCGCCAACGTCATCCGCGCCATTGCCGAATCGGATGATAACCCGATTGTTTCCATCCACGATCATGGTGCAGGCGGACATCTGAACTGCCTCTCCGAATTAGTCGAAGCCACTGGCGGACATATTGACATGAGCCGTCTGCCGATTGGCGACCCTACCCTCTCCGCCAAGGAAATCATCGGCAACGAAAGTCAGGAGCGCATGGGCTTGCTGATAAAGGAACAGGACGTGGAACGGGTCAGGCGCATTGCCGAACGCGAACGCGCTCCGATGTATGTGGTCGGCGAAACTACGGGCGATATGCGCTTGGTATTTGATACTGCCATCAACCTTCATTTGGAATATATGTTCGGCAAGCCGCCCAAAACGGTGATGACCGACCGCACCCTGAACGAACCCCATCACCCCGTTGTTTACCATGAATCGGAACTGCATCATTATTTGGAGAACGTTCTCCAACTGGAAGCCGTAGCTTGCAAGGACTGGCTGACGAACAAGGTTGACCGCTCGGTAACGGGAAAGGTAGCCCGTCAGCAATGCCAGGGCGAATTGCAGTTGCCGTTGAGCGATTTGGGTGTCGTAGCCTTGGACTATCGCGGCAAGGCGGGCATAGCTACCTCCATCGGTCATGCGCCGCAAGCGGCAATGATTGACCCCGAAGCCGGCTCGGTATTGGCTATAGCGGAAGCACTGACCAACATTGTATTTGCCCCGCTGACGGACAAGCTCTCCGGCGTATCCCTGAGTGCCAACTGGATGTGGCCCTGCCGAAATGAAGGGGAGGATGCCCGCCTCTATAAAGCGGTAAAGGCAGCATCCGACTTTGCCTGCGCTTTGGGCATCAATATCCCGACGGGAAAAGACTCGCTGTCGATGACACAGAAGTACGGCAGCGACAAGGTGATAGCTCCGGGCACGGTCATCGTCTCCGCCGGTGCCGAAGTGAGCGATGTGCGGAAAATCGTACCGACCTCCATTCTCCCGCAGGAGGGATACCTGTATTATATAGACTTCTCCTTCGACTCCTTCAAGCTGGGAGGCTCCGCCTTTGCCCAAGCCTTGAATATATTGGGCGAGGATGTGCCGACCGCCACAGACCCCGAATACTTTGCCGATGCCTTCAACGCCATACAGGAAGCCATTGAGAAAGGACTGCTCCGGGCCGGACACGACATTTCCGCAGGAGGCATGATAACCGCTTTGCTGGAAATGTGTTTCGCCAACACGGCGGGAGGCTTGGAGGTAAATCTGGACAGCTTGGCGGAAAAGGATATTATAAAGATACTGTTTGCCGAAAACCCCGGCATCCTTGTGCAGGTGAAGGAGCAGAAGTCTTTTGAAAAGCTGATGGAAGCCGTCGGCACAGGCTTCGCCCTCATTGCCTGCCCAACAGCGGAACGGCATATCCTTGTCTCCAAAAGCAACGCCCGATACCGTTTCGACATTGACGCCCTACGCGACGTATGGTATAAATCCTCCTACCTCTTGGACAGGAAGCAAAGCGGCAATGTATGCTCCGCCGCCCGCTTCGCGAACTACAAGAAGCAACCGCTGGCGTTCAAATACAACAAGGGTTTCACGGGCAAACTCTCTTCCTACGCCCTCTCCGCCGACCGCCGCACGCCAAGCGGCATACGTGCCGCCGTCATCCGCGAAAAAGGCT
Organism: Bacteroidales bacterium Barb4; assembly: GCA_001657575.1. Taxonomy (GTDB): domain Bacteria; phylum Bacteroidota; class Bacteroidia; order Bacteroidales; family Tannerellaceae; genus Barb7. The sequence continues at coordinate 2,710 of LBCX01000232.1, read as the reverse complement.
CGCAATGCGAACGCGAAACAGCCTACGCCCTCTACCTTGCCGGCTTCGACGTGAAAGACGTACATACCACCGACCTTGTCTCCGGACGGGAAACCTTGCAGGATGTAAACTTCATCGTCTTCTGCGGCGGCTTCTCCAACTCCGACGTCTTAGGCTCTGCCAAAGGCTGGGCAGGCGGACTCCTCTACAACGAAAAAGCCAAGGAAACCATTGATGCCTACTACGCCCGCAAGGACACCCTGAGCATGGGCATCTGCAACGGCTGCCAGCTGATGGCGGAACTGGAACTCCTCTACCCCGAACACGACCAAAAGCACAAGATGCTCCACAACGATTCGCATAAGTTTGAATCCGGCTTCGTCACCCTTGAAATTCCCGAAAACAACTCCGTCATGTTCGGCTCCCTGAGCGGCACAAAGTTAGGCGCATGGGTAGCCCACGGCGAAGGCAAATTCTCCTTCCCCTGCGAAGAAACAGCCTACAGCATCATCGCCCGCTACAACTACGCCGACTATCCCGCCAACCCGAACGGCTCCCCCCGCTCCGTTGCCGGCGTATGTTCGCACGACGGTCGCCACCTCGCCATCATGCCCCACCCCGAACGCGCCATCTTCCCCTGGCAATGCGGCTACTACCCCGCCGACCGCTCCGCCGATGAAGTCACCCCGTGGATAGAAGCCTTTGTAAATGCGCGGGAATGGGTGGAGAACTGCCACAATAACTAACAATTATCAAAACAATACAGTTATGGATTATATAGACATAAAAGGATACAAGTCAATAAAGAAACTTAATCTTGACTTAGAACCGATTAATATACTGATCGGCGCAAACGGAGCAGGAAAGAGCAACTTTATCTCTTTTTTCGAGTTCCTGAAAAAGGCTTATGATCAGCAAATGCAACGTTTTGTAGCTATCAATGGGGGAGTGAATAAGTTTTTGCACAACGGCAGAAAGGAAACGGAACTGTTAACTTGCAGATTATCGTTTGATAAAGGGAATTACATTTATTCGTTTGCTCTATCGGGTGAAATCTCATCATTTTGCTTACATGATGAATCCATAGAAGCAAAAGAGGATGGTTCTACTACTGGTTTAGGAGATGTTACCGATGAATTAATAATTAAACAAAGTACAGCCCCTGCATCGAACAAGGTAAAAGAATATCTGAAAGGTTTAAAAGCATACCATTTCCATGAAACAGGGCCTAAATCTCCCTTCAACACGGATGCAAGGATAAACGATAACCGCATATTGAGCAGTCACGGTGAGAACTTGGCAGCTGTCTTGTATCGTTTGCAACGGTATGACCCGATTATCTATCAGCGCATCGTAAAGACAATCCAATCCATAGCCCCTTATTTCCTTGATTTCGATCTGGAACCGAATGCAGAAGGAAGCGAATATATCCGGTTGGCATGGAGAAGTAAATACAATGAGATCCTTTACGGGGCAACCGATTTATCCGACGGTACCCTCCGTTTTATTGCCTTGGCTACTTTATTCCTGCCATCCAATTGGAAGGTTATGATTATCCCTGCCCATGACGATTACTGGAGCACAGCGTTATGGAAAAGAAACTGTCAATAAACGAATTAGGCACAATCACCCTCATACGCGGCAGCCGCTACAAACGCTACAGCCTGAAAGTATCAGGCGGGCAGATAATTGCCACCATGCCTGAACAAGGTAGTGAACAGCGCATGCTTGCCTTCATCGCCGATAAAAAAGACAAACTGTTTCAACTCCTGCAAAAACAAGCCTCCTCCCCTACCCTTTTGGACGAAACCACCGAATGGCAAACCGCCACTTTCCTCCTGCGCATCATCCGTGCCGAAAGCGAACAGCCCCGCCTCACAATAAGCCTGCGGGAGGACACCCTCACCATCCAATGCCCCCTCCGCACCCGCTTTGAGGACGAAATCGTCCAGTCCCGCCTGCGGGAAATACTGAAAAACGTCTTCCGCCGCGAAGCCAAACGGACGTTGCCCGCCCGTCTGGCAAACCTCGCTCTGCAACACGGCTTCACCTACGACAGCGTGAAAATCAACAGCAGCCGCACCCGCTGGGGAAGCTGTTCCCAACGCAAAAGCATCAACCTGTCCCTCTATCTGATGAAGCTCCCCTGGCATCTCATCGACTACGTACTGCTCCACGAACTTTGCCACACCATCGAAATGAACCACGGCGAACCATTCTGGGCGCACATGAACCGCGTCACCGCCGGCAAAGCAAAATCCCTGCGCACCGAACTGACCCGCTTCCATTAAGGAGAGTTTTCCCTCATGTCTGATTGGTATATTTGTGAAAAATACCAATTAATAGGACAATCTTTCACTGGACATTCAAAAAACTGTGCGGCCCCCGTACTAACAGAAAGAAGAAACATAAGCTGCCGGATATTATTATATTAACGTGAGTTCTTTATAAGGACTAGAATAAAGTGTATTGCGCAGTCCGTTCAAACCCGACATGAACGGATGGCTTTTCAGGTAAAAAGGAACAAGCGGCAATACCGGATATTAAATTTGCAATGAAGCTGTTAAAGCTTCGATGCCTCGTATGTTCAATCTGACAGATATTCTTAAGTTCATTATTGACTGCTTCAATGACAGCTCTCTTTCCAAGAATGATCCGGTCGTTCAGCGTCATGCATCTTTCCTTCATATTGCGTTCTACGGCAGTAAAAAGATGAATGCCGGCAAAAAAC
>LBCX01000231.1 GCA_001657575.1 Bacteroidales bacterium Barb4 | reverse complement strand
AGAATAAAAAACCATGTATCACATCCAAATCAAAAAAGTGATGAAAACAACGCTTGACAGATTATCCGATTACCGGAAAAATTACCCCGCGCTCCAATCCATAAACCCCTAACGGAATAAACCCCCGACAGGGTTTGAAACCCTGTCAGGGGTTCTTTTTTTTCGGGACATTTTTTGCCTGTTTATTTGCTGTATTGGATTTTGTCTGTATATTTGCGGCTCGTTTTACACACGTTTGTAATTGTCTTTTTTGTTAATTATAAATACTCGATCAGACCCTTGACAAATAAAAACGCTTTGCCTGTGAAGGTAGAGCGTTTTTGCTTTGAAAATGTGTGCTGCAAATGAAATGGCTGTTGTATATTTGGCGGCTTTACGGTAAACCCTGTTAGGGGTTGTTGGAACAACGAATTATATAACTACAATGAATAAATGGCTTATGAGACGGAAACTAAACTTGTTATTTACAGCCCTGCTGCTTTTTGCGGCGACCGGCAGTGTGTGGGCGACGGAGGGCGTGATATGGACTGAACCCGACGATACAAATAAGGCCGGCAAAACATTTACTGCGGAAGATGGGAACGGCAACGCGGTCTTATACCGTGTAGAGACCCCCGGTACTTCGGTTGACCATTCTGTAAAAGGAACGGGCAGCAAAGGTACGGTGGCTATAGAATCGATCGTAACCTTTTCTTTTACGGGTGCCATCGCTCACCTTTGGGATGTTATTGATGTGCCGTTAGCCAATACGCCTACCGCCGAGACCAAGTGGGTAACCTACAAGGTTGTCAGCATTGAACCCCACGCATTTAAGGACGTAAAAACGTTAGGAGTGGTTGACACGTTCCTCTTCCATACGTCATTGAGCGGGTTTGAAAACGTAACGTGGCCGGATACTTTGAAAACAGAGGGGAATATACCCGCCTTAATCATTGCGGGGGCAAGCACCGAGGTGAAGACCGGCACGTCGTCAGATTTTACTATCCCCGCCAACTACCTTAAAGGTGTACAGGTGCCCATTGCTTCGATAACGTTGAATACGGACGGTACGGGTTATACCACCAATGTCAGCGAATGGGCTGAGATTACCACCATTGGCGACGGTGCCTTTGCAGGATTACCGAATGTTACTATCACTATCCCTGCTGCCGTTACTACCATTGGCGCAAACGCCTTTGACGGGACAAAGGTTGCGATTACTACCCTGCCGAACGTAATTCAGGACAGGGCTTTTGCGGGTGCAGATTTTACTGTAAATCCTGTTTTTACGAATGTTACAAGCATTGGCGAAGAAGCTTTCAAGAGGGCTACGGGTATTACCGTAAACTTGAGCGGTGCTACCCGTTTGACAGCTGTCGGAGCCGGTGCCTTTGAAGGCGTGACGGTAACAGGCTTTTTCGGAGCGGGCGGTCTCTTTACTATTACAACCGCTGAACCCTATGCCATTTCTGGAACTGATACCGTTGATATAAAGGCTACCTATAATGGAGCGGTGCAGAACCCGACCGTTACGTTTAAGATAGGTGAAGATACCGTTAAAGGCACTTCTGTGACATGGGCGCCGACAGAATTGAAAGATGCGAAGAGCTACACTCCTACCGCAATAGCATTACCTGAGTTCGAAGCTCTGAAAGACTCTTTTATAGGTCTTATCCGCTACACTATTAATCCGAAGAGCTTAATAGCAAGTGATGTGGTATTCAGTGCCACGGGCATAGTGTACAACGGTGAGCAACAAAAGCCTGATGACAGTTTGACCATAAAAACATTGGTTAAAAAGACGGACTACACTGTCACTTGGGGCGAGAATATCGCTGTCGGTGTAAATACCGCTACGGTGACAATTACGCTTAGCAACAACTACACGTTTGCATCCGGCGTGAAGGATACCACCCTGACGTTCACTATCGGTTCAGCTAACTTCGATAATGTTACTTGGAAAAATATACCCAATGCAATAATAGATACGACAGCGAAAAGCCTTACGGCGTTGGAAGATACGATCAAAGGTGCATTAACAGGTAACTCTGCCGTGTCGTTGTTAAAGGGGAGAGATTATGACATTGCGGCTGTAGCTACAGCTACCGGAGATACCGTGACTGTGACCATCACGGGTCAAGGCAATTACACGGGTATTAAGGTTGTTAAAATTGCAGTTCTCATTGACATTAGTACCGCTGTTGATTGGTCAGCAGATAGCGTTCCGGCGGGTGCCGATGAAGCGGCATTGAAAGCAGCTATTAAAGGTGTAAAGGGCAATTATGGATTGAAAGCGGGTACGGACTATACAATAACATTCTTACCTGCCCCGCCCGCCACGGTTGGTACAGCAGGTAAAGTGACAGCAGACATTAAGGGGATAGGTAATTACACAGGCGATACGACTATTGCAATTACTGTAACACGTGTTAACATTGCAAATGATCCCGTTATTTGGTCGGTAAAATCTGTTTCCATAGCAGATACAACAGAAACGAAATTGAAAGAGGCGATCATAGGGAGACATCCTTCTATAAAGGTATTGACTGTGGAGAAGGACTATACAGTGGTATTCTCATCTGTCACGGACAGTTCTGTGATGGCAGACATCACGGGAAAAGGTGATTACACAGGCACCATGCGGGTTAGAATTCCTGTTACAACCGATAGCACAGGCATTGCAGCCAATGTTATCTGGACAGGGGGTATCGTTTACAAAGCAGATACAGCAAATACCGCTAAATTGAGCGCAGCGGTCACGGGCATACTGAAAAGCGATCCCACAAAGTCATTAACAAAAGATGTGGACTACACCCTGTCATTCTCAACCGTCAAGGACGATAAGGTGGCGGCAACCATTACGGGAGAAGGCCGTTACTATGGCACCGTGACCGTTGGAATTACCGTTGTGGACTTTCCGGTAGCGGCAGGCAGCGGCAGTGGAGCGGATGAAAAGCATCCCATAAAGGTAGATTTCCAGCCCGACTTCACCCGACCGCTAACGGCAAAGGATTTCAGCGATAATAAATACTATACGATAGACCTGTCCCATGCAAGCGGTTTGAAAGGCATTGAGGGGGGTACTTTTGGTCCTAACGTAACGTTGAAAGGGGTTACAAAGTTGGTCAAGCTGAAAGATTTGATACTTAAAGCTACCGGTGATACGGCTCTCTTTACCATTACAGTGGATGAGACAGACAAATTCGATGCTGATGCTATTGAAGACACTATTAAAATCGTCAATTACTACGCTGCCAAGAGACAGGAGCCGAAGGTCATTTTTTATAAAGAAGGTGTCCTGCACACTTCTACGGTATCATGGAAGGGCGGACAGGGGCTGAAAGATGTCGGCACCTACAAACCGGAAGTATTGGTCTGGGAATTTTCCGGCTTGAACGGTTATTTTGCCGACCATATCAGCTACGAAATTGAGCCGTACAAGTTGACCGGTGATTTAACGTTTACCCCGAAAACAGAGCTTGTGTACGACGGCAAGGCTAAAACGCCCTCCGAGTTTACGCTTACAACGACCAAAACACATCCCATCGTCTTGACGGCAAATGATTATGACAAGGACAGCATCATTTGGGATAAGAATACGGAAGCAGGGGAAAAAACCGCCAGGGTGACGTTTACGATAACGAACCCGAACTTTGTGGAAGCGGGATTATCTGACGGCACAGGGGTTAAACCGGTTACGGCAACCTTCACAATCAATAAAGCCGAAATCTCCACCGCCGGTGTCCGCATTATCAATAAGGTAGCCAACAAGGACGGGTCTGTGACACTGACGGGGTCTGATGTGGTTTCCAGCTTCGGTAAATTCGGTACGGACTTCCAGTTTAGCAGCACAACAAGCGGTAAAACCACTGTCGCAGCGACCGCCCCGAAAGAAGTGAAGCTCAAACTTCTGAAAAAGAACTTGAAGAACGGCGAGAATAATGCAGACTATACGGTCAGCTTTAAGGTGGCGGAAAAGAATATCGGCAGCCTTTCCAGCTCGGTAAAACTGTCTGCCAAAGAAAAGACTTACACGGGCTTCCCGATCAGTCCGACCGTAACGATCGCCGGGCTGAGCGAGCACAAGGACTTTGAAGTGGTCTTGTATGAAGGTGCCGATACGCTCAGCCGTGTTGAAGGCGTAAAAGCCGGCAAGTATGTGATATGGGCTGAAGGCATAAATACCTACGGTGAACATGTTTCCGCCGGTCAATTTACGATCAATCAGGCTGACGTTTCCAGCAAGAATGTTGTTTGGAGTACCCCCGCCTTTACGGGCGATGATTCACCGGAGGGTCTGAAGGCTTTGGAAAAAAGCATCACGGGTACCCTGCAAAGCGAGTCCGGCAAGTATCGGTTGAAAAGCGCAGACTACACGGCTACGCTGGCTCCTTCCACCGACGGCAAATTTGTCAATGTGACCATCAACGGCAACGTGAAAGGCAACTTCAAAGGCTCCCATACCTTCCGGCTTGACCCGACCACCGGCACGGAGGCTGTTGTCGCCGCTTCTGCGGGGTCTGCCTCTTACGCCAACGGCATTCTGACACTGACCAACCTCGACGGCACGACCGCTACGGTGGTATCGTTGAACGGCAGGACGGTTGCCAGGTTCAGGGTATCGGGCAATGAAGTGCAAAAGGCTGTCTCCCTGACGCCGGGCTTCTATATCCTGAATGCCGGCAAGACGGTTAGCAAGTTTATCGTTCGATAAGCATACATAGGATTTTTTCTTCAAATTGCGACCATGACTTTTTTGAGTCTGGGACGTTGTGAAACGTCCCATTCTTTTTTGCAAGAGCTTTTATGCCCTGAAAGGGGAAGAGATTTCAGCCCCACGTGAAGCGAAGCGGCA
>LBCX01000031.1 GCA_001657575.1 Bacteroidales bacterium Barb4 | reverse complement strand
ACTCCCGTTGAAATTTGCAAAACAAGTCGTATCAAGCGCTCCTCTATTTGCGCTGCCGACAAAATCAGACCTGAATTTGGTTATTGCGCGGCAACAAAAACACATTATTTCGGATTTAAACTTCATGCCGTTTGTGACAAGAATGCAATAATTCACTCTTTTGATTTCATGCCTGCCAACGTACATGACGTCAATTATTTAAAAGATGTGAAGTATTTGTTCTCAAATTGCGAACTTATCGGGGATAAAGGCTGTATAAGTGTTGATTATCAGTTGGATTTGTTTAATCAAAGTCAAATTAAACCTATCGTGCCTGCCCGAAAGAATCAACCGACCAGGACAGAGTTAAGCAAAATAAAACAGCGAAAACGCAAACGCATTGAAACGCTTTTTCCTCAATTCAAAGGACAATTCTCCATGAATACCAATTTTGCAAAAACTTTTGACGGTTTAGCTGCAAGAATCCTATCGAAAATAACTGCTCTCACTATGATTCAATATTTGAATTTGTTCATTTTCAATGGAAATATCAACAACATTAAAATTAATATTTGCTAAATGCACAACAGGTAAATTTAAATGTATGTTCCATCGTTTATTCTCTGTTTAACGGGTGTGCTACAACGCCAGCCTTTCTTTCAGCAGCTTGTACCCCGCTATGCTGGCGCGGAGGCTTATGCCGTTTTTCAGTTTTACCTGATAGTTTTCCTTGCCGAAGAGTTCGACGCGCAAGATATGGTTGGTGTTTACAATCGCGGAGCGGTGGATTCGGACGAATACCGCCGGCAGGTGCGTCTCGAAATACTTCATGGTCTGCTCCTTGATGTATTGACCGGCAGGGGTGAAGAGGGTGACGTAGTCGCCGCTTGATTGCAGGCAGAGCAATTCTTCCAAACGGATGATATGGATGCGGCTGCCGTCCTTCACGGTGATGCGGTCAATGATTTCCTGTGCTTCCTGCACGAGTTCGGGGGCGGGCTGCCGGCTTCTCCTTTCTTCCGCCTCTGCGGCTTCCGCCCGTACCTCGTCGGCTTTCTGCTTGAAGCGGTACCATTGCAGCAGGATTGTCCAGCACAGCAGCCCGAACAGGATGCGCAACGGCAGGCTTTTCAGGAAGAAAGCCGTATCCGCCATATCCGCCAGCGACAGCACGGCATAGCTCACGCCCAGACTGATACATTGCACGAAGAGCATTAGCATAATCTTCACCTGCCAGATATGAATGGAAACAAGTGCGAACCATGCCGCATAGCCGGCAGCAACCAGCAACCCGACGGAAACGATGCTGTCAACGAACGCCGGCACAGCCGCCGTCCCTCCGTAAAACATCAGCAGTCCGCCGTTGACGGCTACAACCGACAGGGTTATAAGTACGCTTGCCGCCCTGCACTTCAACGATTCTGTAAAAGGATGCGTGAACATGCCGCTTTCAGTGCATTATTTCAATGCCGCCGAAGGTAACATCCCCGCGAATGACAAGTTTATGCTTTTCGTCCGCTTCATGCGACTGGAAACGTTTATCGGCACAGGAGCCGAAGGTACTGTCCGCCTCAATCAGAATATTCCAAGAAGAAGGGACAAACAGTTCTATGCCGCCAAACGTGCAATCCACATCCATGTACGTCTCGTCCGCTTCCAGACTCGTCCGCCTCAAATCCAGCTCAATGGAGCCGAAGGTTACATTCAGATCAGCTCCGCGAAAGACGGAATCAAGTACAATATGCTTTGCGTTGCCAAAAGTAACGTCCGACCGGACAAAGCCGTTCTCCGTTGTCAGTGTTTCGCTGGTGCGGTGAAAATGATGATGCTTGTGGTGGTGCTTCCCTCCCCAAGGCTGCCCGTAGGGTTTCCGCAGGCGGAAAAGGAGGCTTATGCCTATTATAATAAGGAAGACAGGCCAGAACTCCCGCACTCCCATGTCCAACGGGATAAGGAAATAAGCACCGACGGCGACAAGCACCAGCCCGCCCATGAGATGCCGCTTTATCAACTGCAACACCCCCAACACAATCAGCAGCATCTGCCATGAAAAGACACAGTGGAACAGTTCGTTGTCTATCAGCCCGAAGTTATGCGCCAGAAAGAGAAAGCCTGCGGCGATGAATACGAGGGAGGTTGCAATGGTGTTCAGCCTGTGATGGTAGGCATGTTGATGCGCATGACGGTGTACGTGTTGATTAATGTCCATGAGGTTTATTATTTTGAGCGGATATTTCCCTTTAAGCGTTGTGCATCTTGATGCTCTTCACCAATAATTGGAGAAAAGGCGTTTTGCCGTGAGTGTTCTCCTCGATGGTATAGCAGAGGTCGAAAGGCTTCTTTGCCTTGATGGCTTTAAAGTATTTGCGCATACCGAAAGCGATGGCGTGAGTGGGGCTATCGGCGGTCGGGTCAATAATAGCCAGTTTGATATGCTCCGATTCTCTGCCTACCAGCTTGCTCGTGCCGTAATCCTTCACGTTCAGGGAGCAGAAGAGCGGCTTTGGGTTGTCGGGACCGAAAGGACTCATCTGCCGCAAATCGCCCATGAATTTGAAATGAATGTCTTTCAGTTCCAACACTGCCTCTATATTTATCTGCGGAACCATCTGTCCGGGAACGATCCCTTCGGCGGCTGATTCGAGGAAACGCCTGGTGAAAGTTTCCAGATACTCCTCTTTCAAGGTGAGACCGACGGCATACGGATGCCCGCCGAAGTTCTCCAGCAGGTCGCGGCAGCCTTCAATAGCTTTGTAAATATCAAAACCGCCGATTGAACGGGCAGAGCCGGTGATAAGCTGATTGGATTTTGTCAGCACAATAGCGGGACGGTAATACTTTTCCGCCAGCCGTGAGGCAACGATGCCGATAATGCCTTTATGCCACAGGGGATTGTACACGATAACAGCTTTACGGTCTTCCATATCCTCCCATTCATCGACGGCGGCATTGGCTTCGTCGGTTATCTTTTTGTCCAGTTCGCGGCGTTCATCGTTATACCGGTTCATGTTTTCGCTCTTCTCGCGGGCGGCTTCGCTGTCCTTTGCCAAAAGCAGGTCAACGGCTTCCTTCCCGTTTTCCATCCGGCCGGAGGCGTTGATGCGCGGGCCTATCTTAAAGACAATGTCGCTGATGGTTATATCCGTGCCGGACAGCCCGCAGATGTCAATAATCCCTTTCAGCCCCAATCCGGGATTGCTGTTAAGCTGTTTCAGTCCGTAGTGCGCCAAAATCCTGTTCTCGCCGGTAACCGGCACAATATCGGAAGCAATGCTGACCGCCGCCAAATCCAGCAAATCCTCCAAATCGGCAAAGGGACAGCCGTTGCTCAGGGCAAAAGCCTGCATAAACTTAAACCCTACCCCGCAACCCGACAAATGCGCATACGGATACACCGAATCCGTCCGTTTGGCATCCAATATGGCAACGGCATCCGGCAACGTATCGTCCGGCGTATGATGATCGCAAATGATAAAATCAATGCCGTTCTCCTTGGCATATTCCACCTTGTTGTTAGCCTTTATCCCGCAGTCCAGCGAAATAACGAGCGTGACGCCGTTTTCGATGGCATACTCAATACTCTGATGGGACACACCATATTCATCATCATACCGTCCCGGAATATAATAATATAAGGAGGAAGTGTAAGAACGCAGATACTTGTACACCAGCGACACGGCAGTCGTACCGTCCACATCGTAATCCCCGTACAGCAAAATCTTCTCCTTGTTGCCCAATGCCTTGTTTAGCCGCGCCACCGCCTTTTCCATATCCGGCATCAGAAACGGGTCATGCAAATCGCTCAAAACGGGATTGAAGAATTTGTCAGCCTCCTCCATGGAAGAAATACCCCGCCGCACCAGCAGAAGGGCAACAATCGGGCTGATGCCCAATTGCTCCGCCAGCCTGTCCCCCTTATGTGTCTGTTCTTCCGAAGGAGTTAGAAAGTTCCATTTGTCAGTCATTATATTGTTTTCTTTTCTTCTTGCTTGCCACATTCCGCCATACAGCACCGCGCGTATGCCTTTGGAATAAAAAGACGCGAAAGTAGATATTATTTCCGTCCTGCCGCTGTCTGCCTCCAACAATATGTGATTTTTATGATGCTCTCTTCCTGACAGCCGAATCAGTCGTCCCGAAAGGACGGCTGATTTCAGCCCCATATACTCAGGGCATTTTTTCAGAAATTTTCTAACGGTATCGTACATCAGTCAGATTAAGAAAAATACTACACTTGCGCTTTCATTTTTTTACATTGCTAATTAAGAATATTTATCGTACAATTTCGATAATGCATTAATAGTAAAACAGCTATTTCCAGCATTACTGCTTTCTTGGAACAGCATTCGGACTTTCTTCTTGTTCCTGTCAAAAAATGCCTGAACAACCTGTTCTCCCCTTCTGCCGTAAAGGTTTCCGCTTTGATTTGTAGATGTTTTTCTAACATTGCTAATTAAGAATGCTTACCTGTATTTGCAGGAAAAAAAGCGTATGAAATGTCCCAAATACAGCAGCGGGAAAAAGATAAAATCGGGTTTTGCCAAAGGTAGACAACGTTATAAATGCAAAGACTGCGAATATAATTATACGGTTGAATTAAAGCCGGCAGCCAAGCCCGATCCGATGAAAAAGCAGGCGCTCAGGTTGTGCCTTGAAGGCTTGGGCTTCCGTGCAATCGGAAGACTGTCAGGCGTAAGCAACGTTTCAGTCTTGAACCGGATCAGGAAATTCGAGAAAGAAACACAGGCGCTTCATTTGGAAAGTAAAAAAACAGAGAGGGCAGAAGTGGACGGAATGCACGCTTGTGCCGGTTCAAAAAAACTGTCAACGGATTTGGATTGCCGTTGACGGAACGGGAGAACGGTTCCCTGATTTTGTCATCGGGGACAGAACTTGTCAAACAGCCGGAAAGTTTAGGAACAAAATAAAGCATCACGACATGAACAGGATTGCAGGCAATTACCGGAAACCTTGCGGGAGCATCATACCCAAAGAAAAACATCTGCAAACCAAAGCGGAAACCTTTTACAGCGGAAAGATACAACAGTTTGTTCAGGCACTTTTTGACAGGAACAAGAAGAAAGTCTGAATGCTGTTCCAAGAAAGCAGTAATGCTGGAAATATCAGTGTTATTATTAATGCATTATCGAAATGGAACGCTAAATATCCTTCATTAGCAATGCCCTTTTTTTAATACCGCCACTGTTTTTCCGGACATTAAAAACGTCCGAACCAAACGGTCCAAACGCTTTTCTTTTTATAATCTTCTCCCCTCCCCGTGTGCGGATGCGGCATCCTCACATCTCCGGCAGCGGCGTAAAGCGGTAGGCAGTGCTCCATGATCCCGGACTCTCCTTCGCTGTTGAACCAGCGGAAACGGGCGATATGTGGTTTGTCATACGCTTCGCTGCCGAACACTTTGACAAAGATGCTTTTGGTAACGATCTCGTGAAAGAGGCATTCCTCTGGGCGGAGGTTTTCGCCGGGACCGTAGCAGAACTCGCAACCGCTCGTTCCGGCCGGTTTGCCTGCTCTCTTGTTCTGCGGAGTATGAAAGAGACGGAATTCTACCCATCCGCTTGTCTTCAATGTGACTTCCGCATACACCTTCTGGTCGGGTACGGGAGTCGGAACGGGCTTCCGGCGCATTTCGACAGGCAGTCTCATGCCTACCCGTGCAGCCGGAGAGACGTACTCGTTAGTCATTATATAGTGTACGAACCAGTTCACTACCACCTGATCGGTCACTTTCTCGTACTCCCTCAGCTCTTTCTGCACCTCCGAGGTATTGGTATGCGGATTTTCCCAGCGTTCCACTACTTCCAGAAGACCTATGGGAATAAGAGCAAGCGCATCGTAGGCACTTTTTGGAATTTGATAAATTGCCAGATTGTCCTTTATGCCCTGAAGAACATTGTCCAATACTTCCAACTTGTTGCGCGGACTAACCTTTTTGTAATCCGATACTTTTTCTAATTTCATGGTTTTAAGTACTATATAATATTTATTTTAACATTTTTGTTTCTGTGGCATACTATTCATAAATTTGTGCATTAATCGATTAAATATGAGACATATCAGACTTACGGAAGAAGAAAGGCAAGAGTTGGAACATCTGTATAAAACAAGCCTGAATTCGGTAGTGCGGGAGCGTAGTTTTTGCCTGTTGCTTTCAAACAAAGGTCATCGGATTATAGAGATTGCGGAAATAACAAATTTGTGCAGGCAGACCGTTTCTTCCGTACTGACAGCATGGGAATCATCCCGAAGCGAGGACAAACATTTGACACTGAGCACAGCTCCCGGGCGGGGGGCGAAAATCAAGATTAATCCGGTTGGGGATTTGCTTCCTCAATTAATTGAAAATCACAGCCATAATTTAAATCCGATACCAAATGAGCTTGAAAAGAAATACGGAGTAAAAGTTTGCAGGTCAACCCTGCAAACTTTTTAAAAAGGTATCAGGCGGAAACGGGTTCGGTTATCTCTTAAAAGCATAAGGAACGAAGAGCTGTTTAGAGCTAAACAGGTTAAATCGGACAAGTTTATGGAGCTGTACAAAACCGGACTTATTGATCTTCGCTTTGCCGGCGAAAGTCATTTCAGACTGACCCCGAATGTTCCGTATGCGTGGCAGCATAAGGACAAGCTTGTTTTGCTTCCCGCCGCCAAAGGCAAAAAATTGAGCGTGTCAGGGCTGATGAATCCTGACTGCCAACTCTTTTCCCGAATGTTTGAAGGGTTAGTGAACCCGGATGCGGCAGTTGTCGTTTTTAGATGAATTTGAGCCATGCAAACAGCGGGGGTACTTGATAATGCGCCGATACATCGTAGTAAAGAGTTCACGGATAAGGCTGCCCAACGGGCTAAAATGGATTTACAAATCTGATTTCTGCCTCCTTATTCGCCCGAACTAAACAAAACAGAGATACTCCGGCGGTTCATAAAGTACAATAGGCTCCCTTTTGAGGCTTTTCTTAACTTTCAAAATCTCAAGGACAGACTCACTGATGTCCTTCATAAAATTGGCTCAGAATGTCAAATTAAATTTTATTGATTACTTAGTTGAGCAAAGAAAAGAACAATCTCAAGCAAAAAACAAAATGAAACTCTAACAAAGTTTGAAACCTTGTCAATGGTATGAAAATCGTGCGAACAAGGTTTCGTAAATAGTGAGAGTTTCACGCCGGAAGAGGGAAGAGATCACATTTTTTGGTAAGCACAGATATTTTTTCATTCTGCTCAAAAGTCACTTTTCATTTGAAACTGTACGGGATAGCTGATGACACGTGCATTTTTAAGCGTCTCGCTGCCCCAAGTGTACTGCGTGGCAATCTTTATCGTATAGAGACTGGCGTGGAGAAGTTCCCGTTCACGGTCGAAGGGCTTTCCTGACGGGAAGTTTCCTTTGTTTTTTGGGCAAACAGCAGGAAAAACGTTACTTTCGCCGCCTTGAAAAGACAAGCGAATAAAAACATACACAATGGAATACAATTTCAGGGAGATCGAAAAGAAATGGCAGGAATACTGGAACGCCAACCAAGTTTACAAAGTAAAGGAAGACAAGACTAAAAAGAAATACTACGTGCTGGACATGTTCCCCTACCCTTCGGGGGCAGGTCTCCACGTGGGTCACCCGCTCGGCTATATTGCTTCTGATATTTACTCCCGCTACAAACGCCTGCAAGGCTTCAACGTGTTGCATCCGATGGGCTACGACGCTTACGGGTTGCCGGCGGAACAGTATGCCATACAGACGGGGCAGCATCCGGCAGTGACTACCGAAAAGAATATCAGCCGCTACCGCGAGCAGATGGATAAAATCGGCTTCTGCTTCGACTGGAGCCGCGAAGTACGTACCTGCAATCCCGATTATTACCATTGGACACAATGGGCTTTCATCCAAATGTTCCACAGTTTCTATTGCTATGAGGCAAATAAAGCCCTGCCGATTACCGAGCTGGTAAAGACGTTTGAAGCTACGGGCACGGAGGATTTGAATGTGGCTTGCGGGGGGAACTATGCGTTTACTGCCGACGAGTGGAAAGCGATGAGCGGGAAGGAGCGGCAGGAGGTGTTATTGGATTACCGTCTGGCGTATCTTGGCGATACAATGGTGAACTGGTGCGCTGAATTGGGGACGGTTTTGGCGAATGATGAAGTGGTGAATGGTGTTTCCGAGCGCGGAGGGCATCCGGTGGAGCAAAAGGTAATGCGGCAATGGTGCCTGCGCGTATCGGCGTATGCGCAGCGTTTGCTGGACGGGCTGGATACTATTGATTGGACGGATTCACTGAAAGAGACGCAACGCAATTGGATAGGGAGGAGCGAAGGGGCGGAAATGCAGTTTAAGGTGAAGGATTCCGCCGGCGAGTTTACGATATTCACCACCCGTGCCGACACCATCTTCGGCGTTACCTTTATGGTATTGGCTCCCGAAAGCGAGTTGGTCGATGCCTTAACTACCGCCGAACAGCGACAGGCAGTGAACAATTACATTGCAGCCACCAAGAAGCGGACGGAGCGCGAGCGCATAGCCGACCGGAAAGTGACCGGCGTATTCTCCGGCTCCTATGCCGTTAATCCCCTGACTAACGAAGCTATCCCCGTATGGATTAGCGACTATGTATTAGCCGGCTACGGGACGGGTGCCATCATGGCGGTACCTGCGCATGACAGCCGCGACTATGCCTTTGCCCGCCATTTCAACCTTCCCATAATCCCCTTGATTGAGGGGTGCGACATCTCCGAAGAGAGCTTTGATGCCAAAGAAGGCGTTCTGACTAACTCCCCGCAGAAAGGTAAAGAGATTGAAGGCGGCTTAGTGTTGAATGGTCTCCAAGTGAAAGAAGCCATCGTGAAAACCAAAGCCTATATACAGGAAAAAGGCTTGGGCAAGGTGAAAACAAACTACCGCCTGCGTGATGCCATCTTTAGCCGCCAGCGATACTGGGGCGAACCGTTCCCTGTCTATTATGATGCCGACGGACTGCCCCAAACCCTGCTTGCGGACAGGTTGCCGCTGAAACTTCCCGAAGTAGCCAAGTTTCTGCCTACCGCAACGGGCGAGCCCCCTTTGGGTCATGCTGTCAAATGGGCATGGGACAGCGTAAACCAGGCAGTTGTGGAAACAGCCAAGATAGACCACAAAACTATCTTCCCCCTCGAACTGAACACCATGCCCGGCTTCGCCGGTTCCTCCGCCTATTACATCCGCTACCAAGACCCGCATAATAGCAAAGGTTTGGCAGACGAGGAAATTAATGCCTATTGGCAGAATGTGGATTTATATTTAGGGGGAACGGAACATGCCACCGGGCATTTGATATACAGCCGCTTCTGGAACAAGTTCCTCTATGATTTAGATATTGTACACGATGATGAGCCGTTTAAGAAGCTCATCAATCAGGGCATGATACAAGGGCGTTCCAACTTCGTCTATCGCATCAACAACACCAATACTTTTGTTTCCCACAATTTGAAAGAGGCGCACGAAGTAACCCCTTTGCATGTGGATGTAAATATCGTCAGCAATGATATATTGGATATAGAAGCCTTCCGCAATTGGAGTCCCGAAAACAAAACCGCCGAGTTTATCCTCGAAGACGGTAAATACATCTGCGGCTGGGCGGTTGAGAAAATGTCCAAATCCATGTACAACGTAGTCAATCCCGATATGATTGTCGGGAAATATGGAGCCGACACCCTCCGCCTCTATGAAATGTTCTTAGGCCCGTTGGAACAGTCCAAGCCTTGGGACACAAACGGTATCGATGGCGTACACCGCTTCCTGAAAAAACTGTGGAATCTCTTCTATGCCAATACCGACAGCCTCCAACTGACAAACGATGCACCGACCCCCGAAGAACTCAAATCACTGCACAAGCTGATCAAGAAAGTCACCTACGATATTGAGCATTTTTCTTTTAATACCTCTGTCAGTGCCTTTATGATCTGCGTAAATGAACTTGCCTCTCTGAAATGCAACAAGGCTGCCGTATTGGAACCGCTGACCGTCCTATTGGCACCTTTCGCCCCACATATCTCGGAAGAACTATGGCAAGTGCTCGGCAATGCCGAAACCGTTTGCGATGCCCCCTGGCCTGTCTGCAATGAAGCCTATTTGAAGGAAGACAGCCTCACCTACGCCGTTTCATTCAACGGCAGAGTCCGCTTCAGTCTGGACTTGCCTGCCGACATGACAAAGGAAGGCGTGGAAAAGTCCGCCCTTGCCTGCGAGCATTCCGCCAAATGGCTGGAAGGCAAAACGCCCAAGAAAGTAATCGTCGTGCCCGGTAAGATTGTTAATATTGTCATTTAAGCAGGCGCGTCCGCAAGGGCGAACTGACAAGATGCTCACCTTTGCAAGTAATTAACTGATGCTACGCAGAAGTCCCGTAGGGACAGAAGATTTCAGCCTCACATGGAGCAACGCGGAATGTGGGGTTAAGGACAGATACCGACAGGGAAGTCCTGCAAGGACGACCGAATGGTTTATGTAGCACATCATAAGCCATCATTTGTAATTTATATCGTCCTTTCAGAACTTTATGGTATGTATCTATCTAAACCCAACGTGCCGCTTCGCTTTACGTTGGGCTGAAATCTCCTGTCCCTTCAGGACTTCTTCGAAACATCAGCTATTAACAAACATATATATTATTGAGAAAGTTGAATTCAAGCAATGAAGCACTGGTTAAAATCAGTGAATGGATTATGAAATGCGTATTCTATAAAGATGGTATCGGCAGACCTCGTTATCTATGATTTAACAATTATTGGAATGGCAGCGGCTCAAACGGATTACTTCCATGATGCGAAATTTACATTCCATATCACGGATGTTGCATAGCCGCTAAGTTCTTGTCAGGATTATCATACAATGCGGTTATATCCGGTAAAATATCTTGGCATGATTTGGAATTTGATATTAACATTAAAGATATATTCACAAATAAAACACAAAAGAGTAATGGTAATTAATCTGTCTTCCAATGCTTCAAACGTAGTAACGTATGTTTACGTAAATGCGCCGGTAATTCCGATAACAAAAGCAATCGTATCTGTTAAGCCCGGAAGTGAAACATACGCCGGTGCAGTTTCCATTGCAGTCGGGAATTGGGTGGCGAATGCTTCCAATCCCCCGTATGCTTTCCGCATACCTATTAGTTTGTCAAGTGTAATCGCTCAATGGCCTGTTGGTGCAAATCAAAAGGTCATTTACAATGTAAGCTACTCTGACGGCTCTCTCATCGGGGAGTTAACGGTAAATTTGGTGGGCTCTGCGGAATATCTCTTAACACCTACATCAGTAACTCTTGCGAAACTAAGCTGTAATCTAATGGCACAGAAGGCAACAGATTACATTTATTCTACGAAATTATTTGACCCTCTTACCCTTCCGACGGTTATCCCTCAGAGTTCGGGAACGATTTATAATTACATTTCGGTTATTATCGGAAGTTGGCAGGTAAGCACTGCTGTGGAGGGGTTTAGCTATCGCTGCCCGGTCACATTTGATGCTTCGGCGGTTCCGGACTATCTTTGGGAGCCAACAGATACGGTATTAGAGTACATCGCTATTGACCCTTTTGGCAGTTTCATCAGCACCATGACCGTGACTTTAGCCGCTCATGTTGCCTATTACGGGCGTTTGGTTATAGCGGGTTGTGACAACGACACTAAATTACGGGTCTGCGCTTCTGATAATAACGGTAAAACGTGGCGCGAAATTTCCACGGGCTTGCCCGTTTTTGAGGCTCGTTGTCTTTACATTGACGGTTATTATGGACAAATAGCCGGTCATGCTCTTACCGCTTCAATGCCTTGTGTTTATGATATAAATTATGAACTCACGAGTTTTAAGGGCGTTGCAAAAACACGGAATACCGCTACATGGATGTCTGTTGCCGAACATGTTTATGATATTTATGAAACTCCAGTTTTCGTCGGACGAAATTCGGCAAAAGCAGGTGGTTCTTTACTTGGCGGTATTTACGATTACGAAGAGCATACTTTTAACGTTCCCGGTATGGAGGGTTACTGTGTTACTTTTTTGCCGTCCGGTCGCCTCGTTTGCGTTGGTGCATTTAGTGAGGCTAATAATACCCATATTGTTTATTCAGATGATGTTGGGCGTATATAGAAAAGAGCGACAGGAGAAGTTTCAAGAAATTTTCAGTGGATTGTTTATGTGGACGGTCGCTTAATTGCATTTTCTACCGGTACTATCGTTGCGTTTTCTGATGATGACGGTCTTTCATGGCGTTCTCTTCCCAATTCTCCCACTCGAAATTTCCGTTCTGCCTTCGTCTTAGGCTCCCGTGTTATAGCCGTCGGAAATGATGAAGCCTCTCGTCCGGATAATATTTATTATTCCGATGACAAAGGTATTACATGGACAGTTGCAAAAATCTGTCCTCCTATCGGCTTTTATATCTCAATGTATTATACGAACGGACGTTTATTTGCCTTATCCTACCGGACTTCTCCCTCCTCTGTCGTATTTTCAGATGACAGAGGTGAAACGTGGCATCTTCCATCAACATCTCCACCCGTGTACAAATGGGCGGCTATTAACGGTTTCTAACTAAACATATGAAGCAAAAGCCTATCCTCAAAGCCTATTATTCCGTCCGGGATTACCTGCTGATATTCGTCGGCACGCTATTATATGCCTTCGGCTTTCACGGTTTCATCCTTTCCAACGGAATTGTGATAGGCGGGGTAAGCGGTTTGGCAACGCTGATATTCTTTGCCACGTCCATCCCCGTTTCCATCTCTTACCTTACAATAAATATAGTTTTGCTGGCTTTCGCCTTTAAGATATTGGGGCTTAAGTTCATTGTGAAAACTATGTTTGGAGTTGTGGCACTGTCGGTAAACCTTTCGCTGTTTGAATGGCTGTTGGGAGGTGTCCCCATTGTTGATGGCGAGCCGTTCATGGCTATTATTATCGGCGGTATCCTTTGCGGTACTGCGCTGGGGCTGATATTCTCGGCTAACGGAAGCACGGGCGGCACTGATATTCTTGCCGCTATTGTCAACAAATACAAGAACATATCCATCGGAACAGGGATATTGCTGTTTGACACCGTCATCATCGCCTCCTCCTACCTGCTTTTCCACGATATTGACAAGATCGTATTCGCCTTTGTTGAAATGGGCGTAAACTCATACGTCCTCGACCGGATTATCAACGCCAACCGCCAATCCGTTCAATTCCTTATCTTCTCGCAGAAATACGATGAAATAACCGAACGCATCATCAAAGAGATAGGACGCGGCTGTACCCTGCTGGACGGAGAAGGCGGCTACTCCAAACGCCCCGCCAAGGTCATCGTCCTGTTAGTCAAAAAGTCCGAAGCCCTTAACGTCTTTCGTCTGGTCAAGGAAACCGATTCTCACGCCTTCATCTCCCAAAGTGTTGTGCGCGGCGTTTACGGCGAAGGCTTCGACCCCATCAAAATATAATTGATCCCGTCAGTCGGTATTCTTCATGGACAGTTGAACGCGCTTGCGGTTCAAGTCAACGCTTAACACCTTCACTTTTACATGCTGGTGCATGGATACCACTTGGGCAGGTTCGGAGACGAAGCGATCGGCAAGTTCGGAAATATGCACCAAGCCGTTTTCCTTGATGCCGATGTCCACAAAGCAGCCGAAGTTGGTAATGTTGGTGACAATGCCCGGCAACACCATGCCCTCCCGCAGGTCAGCGATGGTTTTAACCGTCGGGTCAAAGGCAAATACTTGGATCGTGCGGCGGGGGTCGCGTCCCGGCTTGTCCAGCTCTTCCATGATGTCAAGGAGAGTCGGCATACCGACTTTATCCGTGACGTACTTCTCCGGTTTCAGTTTTGCCCGCAATGCTTTGTCGGCGACAAGCTGCTCCACGGTACATTGCAGGTCTGCCGCCATTTGCTCCACAACGGCGTAGCTTTCGGGGTGAACGGCAGAATTGTCCAATGGGTTCTTCCCGTCCGGAATGCGGAGGAAGCCTGCACTTTGTTCGAAAGCCTTTTCACCCATGCGGGGCACTTTCAGCAACTCGCGGCGAGAGGAGAACGCGCCATGCTCGGCACGGTAATTCACAATGTTCTGTGCCAAAGCGGGGCCCAAGCCGGAGATGTAGGCGAGCAGATGCTTGCTTGCCGTGTTTACATTCACACCTACCAGATTGACACAGCTTTCCACCGTCTGATCAAGGCTCTTTTTCAATGCCGGTTGATCCACATCGTGCTGATATTGCCCTACACCGATGCTTTTGGGGTCAATTTTTACCAGCTCGGCAAGCGGGTCTGCCAGCCGGCGACCGATGCTTATGGCACCGCGCACCGTAACATCGTATTCGGGAAACTCTTCGCGGGCTGTTTTGGAGGCAGAATAAATGGATGCACCGTTTTCACTGACCACAAAGACCTGCACCTTGCGCTCGTAGCGGATGCCGGTGATAAACTCTTCCGTTTCCCGGCTTGCCGTTCCGTTTCCTATGGCGATGGCATCTATGGCGTAGGTGGCAATCAGTTGCGCCGTCTTCATGGCGGCTTTGCTCTTCTCGTTCTGCGGAGGGTGAGGGTAGATGGTTTCGTTGTGCAGGAGGTTGCCTTGCGCGTCCAGACATACCAGCTTGCAGCCCGTCCGATAGCCGGGGTCAACGCCCAGCACCCGCTTCTGCCCCAAAGGAGGAGCCAGCAGCAACTGCCGCAGGTTTTCTGCAAAGACACGGATGGCTTCTTCGTCGGCTTTCGCCTTGGCAAGGTTGGCATATTCGGTTTCAACCGCCGGTTTCAGCAGTCGCTTGAAGGCATCTTCCACAGCACTTTCCACTTGTTTGGAAGACTCGTTCCGACCTTTGACAAAGCGGGTTTTCAGGCGTTCTACCGTTGATTCTGTTTCCGGTGCTATGCCGACACGCAGGATACCCTCCGCTTCCCCGCGCCGAAGAGCCAGCAGACGGTGGGAAGTCGTGCGCTTCAACGGTTCGCTGAAATCAAAATAATCCTGGTATTTGGCACCCTCTTCTTCCTTGCCTTTCACCAGTTTGGCAGAGATAACGGCGGTACGGGCAAAGGCGTTTCTGACGGCATTGCGGGCACCTTCATTCTCATTCACCCACTCGGCGATAATATCCCGTGCGCCTTGCAGGGCATCGGCGGCATCCTTCACCTCGCCTTTCACAAAAGCGAGGGCACGCGATTCGGGATCAGCCTCCTGTTGCAGCATCACGAGCTTAGCCAGCGGCTCCAACCCCTTCTTGCGGGCAATCTCGGCACGGGTCACCCGCTTGGGCTTGTAAGGCAGATAAAGGTCTTCCAGCTCGGTGCCGTCCCACGAATCCTCAATCCGCTTCCTCAGTTCGGGCGACAGCTTGCCCTGCTCTTCAATGGAAGAAAGAATGGTTTCCTTCCGTTTTTTCAGCTCCGTCAGCTTGTCCCAACGGTCTTTAATCTGTCCGATTTGCACCTCGTCCAGACCGCCCGTCACCTCTTTCCGGTAACGGCTGATAAAAGGAATGGTAGCCCCCTCTTCAAGCAGGCGGACGGTTTTCCCGACCTGCCCTGCCGGAATTTGCAAGGCTTGGGAAATAAGGGTGTGGAATAGTAAGCTGCAATCCGCCATCAATTAATATGTAATTATATATCAGTTTACAGTAGAAAAAAGCTACGCAGATGCCCCGAAGGGGCAAGAGATTTCAGCCCCACATGCAGCGCAGCGGAATGTGGGGTCATAAGGATGATACCATTAAAGGAGTTCTGAAAGAACGACCGGATATTATATGTTTGTAAATTATCATTTGTATTTGTATCGTCCTTACAGGACTCCATCGGGTTGCCCTTTCCGTTAACCCCACATTTCGCTGCGCTGCATGTGGGGCTGAAATCTTACATTCCTCCGGAATGTGCTTAACGTCAGTTAATCAGTGATTACACCTTAGATGTAACGAGGCTTACACTTCTGGTGAAACGATCGCAATATCAGTTAATCAAACAGTTCCGCCAATTTGGCATCCAGCGAATCGCCACGCAAGTCCTTGGCAATAATGACACCGTCCTTATCCACCAATATCGTATGGGGAATACTGTTTACACCGTATAATGTGGCGGCGGCACTCTGCCAATAGTTAAGGTCGGAAAGTTGAGGCCACGTCATGTGCAACTCCTCGATACCCTTTTTCCAATCCTCTTCGGTACGGTCGAAAGAAAGCCCGACAATCTCAAAGCCCTTTCCCTTGTATTGTTTGTACAACTCAGCCACGTGAGGCATATCTGCACGGCAGGGAGGACACCATGATGCCCAGAAGTCAAGCAGCACCACCTTGCCGGTGCCCGCATATTCGGACAGTTTGTGTAGCTCGCCGGAAGGATCGGCTAATTCTAAATCGGAGAACGGCTTGCCGACAGCCACTTTTTCCAACACATCAAGATGTTCTATCATTTTGTCAATATTAGGAGCGGACTTAAACGTTTCCCCTGCCTGTGCAAGAATCTCGCGGCGGACGTCTTCCGACAAGTCATGCCGGTGGTCATAGAAAATAGCGGCAGCCGTCAGGCTGTTGCTGTGTTTCAGAATATACTTTTTGTGAAAGGCTGTGACTTGGGCTTCAAACTGTTCAAGACTTTTTTCGGCTTTCTTGAGAGCCTCGTTCTTGGCTCTCAATTCGGGGGGCATGTTGTCGTACAGCTTGTTTATATTTTGCAAATTGGCTTTCAATGCGGGCAGGCTGCCGTACAACTTGCCCGCCTGCTGCAAATGCGCCGTCAGCTCGTCATTCTCGGCAGAACCTTCCACCGCAGACGTTTTCCCGACGCTAACCGTCAGCCGGGCATTATTATCCAGCACAAACCAAGGTGCAAACGGTTCAAACCCGCCTTTCGACTTGTACGCCTCCCGGTCAATCACCCCGTCGGCAAAGCGCAAATCAACAAGGGCGGGCGTTTTCTGCACACCTTTGAACGTGAAACTGCCGTCCGTCACAAGCGCACTGTCCAAGAGAATACCCTCTGCTCCGTGCGTGTACAAATAGATATATTGCCCGTCCAATTCGGCATCAGAGGCAACGGTACCCGAAATCAGGAAGCCCGACTCACTGCACGATGACATGGCAAAGGCAGCAACAGCAAAGAGAACAAATAACTTCTTCATCATTATTATGTGATTTTTTAAGTAAAAAAACGGCGCAAAGATAGGATATTCCCGTTATTAAGTAATAGACAATATAATTCTAAAAGGTATTGTTAATTTAATATAGTCAATTCATTATTGAGCTTTAAAAACAATAAATTCAAAGACTTTTCAATCATGTGTTCCGCTTTGCTGTAACATTTCCCTTTCCGCTTGAACCTTGCCAAATAATGCCGGATTCTACTGTTGTATCCCTCAACGGTAAATGTCTCCGCTTTAGTTTGCAAATGTTTTTCCGCAGGGATAAATTCCCTGTAACTTTTCCAATAATCAGAACAATAGAATGAAACATCTAATT
>LBCX01000230.1 GCA_001657575.1 Bacteroidales bacterium Barb4 | reverse complement strand
ATTGCCCGCGGACGGACATGCGTTCCATTAGGCAGTTGGCAGGGTAACGGCCTACCAAACCATCGATGGATAGGGGTTCTGAGAGGAAGGTCCCCCACACCGGTACTGAGACACGGACCGGACTCCTACGGGAGGCAGCAGTGAGGAATATTGGTCAATGGGCGCAAGCCTGAACCAGCCAAGTCGCGTGAAGGAAGAAGGATCTATGGTTCGTAAACTTCTTTTGCAGGGGAATAAAGTGCGGGACTTGTCCCGTTTTGTATGTACCTTGCGAATAAGCATCGGCTAACTCCGTGCCAGCAGCCGCGGTAATACGGAGGATGCGAGCGTTATTCGGATTTATTGGGCTTAAAGGGTGCGCAGGCGGGGAATTAAGTCGGCGGTGAAAGGCTGTCGCTCAACGACAGGAGCGCCGTTGAAACTGATTCTCTTGAGTACGAACGAGGTATGCGGAATGTGTGGTGTAGCGGTGAAATGCATAGATATCACGCAGAACTCCAATTGCGAAGGCAGCATACCAGACCGTAACTGACGCTGAGGCACGAAAGCGCGGGTATCAAACAGGATTAGATACCCTGGTAGTCCGCGCCGTAAACGATGATTACTAGGAGTTTGCGATACACAGTAAGCTCTACAGCGAAAGCGTTAAGTAATCCGCCTGGGGAGTACGCCGGCAACGGTGAAACTCAAAGGAATTGACGGGGGCCCGCACAAGCGGAGGAACATGTGGTTTAATTCGATGATACGCGAGGAACCTTACCCGGGTTTGAACGCATTCGGACAGGGGCGGAAACGTCCTCTTCAGCAATGACCGTTTGCGAGGTGCTGCATGGTTGTCGTCAGCTCGTGCCGTGAGGTGTCGGCTTAAGTGCCATAACGAGCGCAACCCCTATTGCCAGTTGCCATCGAGTAAAGTCGGGGACTTTGGCAAGACTGCCGGCGTAAGCTGCGAGGAAGGCGGGGATGACGTCAAATCAGCACGGCCCTTACATCCGGGGCGACACACGTGTTACAATGGCAGGGACAAAGGGCAGCCACCCGGCGACGGGGCGCTAATCCCAAAACCCTGTCTCAGTTCGGATCGGAGTCTGCAACTCGACTCCGTGAAGCCGGATTCGCTAGTAATCGCGCATCAGCCATGGCGCGGTGAATACGTTCCCGGGCCTTGTACACACCGCCCGTCAAGCCATGGGAGTCGGGGGCACCTGAAGTCCGTACCCGCAAGGATCGGCCTGGGGTGAAACCGGTGACCGGGGCTAAGTCGTAACAAGGTAGCCGTACCGGAAGGTGCGGCTGGAACACCTCCTTTCTGGAGCGACGACAGTCCGTAATCACGAAAGAAACGAGTGAAGGGTGTTAATAATTTTCTTGTGCTGCTGTTGAAATGTAACGAAACATATCTTTTGGAAAAGAGAAAGACGAAGCCGGGTACTCCGGCGGCAAAAAGGCCGCCAGTGCAATCCGGGCAGAGAAGGAAAATCCATTGAAAACGAAATTCTGAAAGAGAAAGGTTGCCAGTCCTATAGCTCAGTTGGTTAGAGCGCTACACTGATAATGTAGAGGTCGGCAGTTCAACTCTGCCTGGGACTACACCGTAATGTAGAAAACACAAACGGGGGATTAGCTCAGCTGGCTAGAGCACCTGCTTTGCACGCAGGGGGTCAACGGTTCGAATCCGTTATTCTCCACAGGTAATACTGAAGATGGGAAAAGATTGAGCAGAAGCCGCGAAACGGGAGAGAACGGGAATACCCGACTCTCTCCCGCCAAACGGTGGAAACAACTCTGAACCGTTCAGGTAACAAAAGGTCTTTGACATGCTGGACAATTCAATAAAGTAAAGAAGCAAAACGACTTTAAAAAAGCAAATCGTGCCGCTTCCTGAAAAAAGAAGTAAAATGCGGTGTACCCGAAAGGGGAGCACGTGCGGAAGACTTGCATGGAAGGAAAGCGGCAGGATGCAGGAAAGAAAAGAAGGGCAGACGGCGGATGCCTAGGCTCTCGGAGGCGACGAAGGACGCGGTAAGCTGCGAAAAGTCCGGGTGAGGCGCAAACAGCCCTTGACCCCGGAATGTCCGAATGGGGCAACCCGTCAGGCTGAAGGCCTGACACCTTTGTAATGAAGGAGCGAACGCGGGGAACTGAAACATCTAAGTACCCGCAGGAAGAGAAAACAAAAGTGATTGCGCAAGTAGCGGCGAGCGAACGCGCAGAAGCCCAAACCGTTGTTGTTTCGGCAATAACGGGGTTGTAGGACTGCAAAATGGCAAGAAATCAGACAAGCGGAACGTTTTGGAAAGAACGGCCGAAGAGGGTGAAAGCCCCGTATGCGGCTGTCTGATGAAGCCTGGCAGTATCCTGAGTAGCGCGGGACACGAGAAATCCTGTGTGAATCGGCGGGGCCCATCCCGCAAGGCTAAATACTCCCGAGAGACCGATAGTGAACCAGTACCGTGAGGGAAAGGTGAAAAGCACCCCGGACAGGGGAGTGAAAAAGTTCCTGAACCCGTCTGCCTGCAAGCGGTCGGAGCATCGAAATGATGTGACGGCGTGCCTTTTGCATAATGAACCTGCGAGTTGTTTTCTGTGGCAAGGTTAAGCGTTTAAGACGCGCAGCCGAAGCGAAAGCGAGTCTGAATAGGGCGTTTGAGTCACAGGGAGCAGACGCGAAACCAAGTGATCTACCCGTGTCCAGGTTGAAGGTTGGGTAACACCAACTGGAGGACCGAATCGTTAAGCGTTGAAAAGCTTTCGAATGAGGTGCGGGTAGGGGTGAAAGGCTAATCAAACTTGGAGATAGCTCGTACTCCCCGAAATGCATTTAGGTGCAGCCTCTGTTATATTGGTATGAGGTAGAGCGACTGATTGGATGCGAGGGCTTCACCGCCTGTCAATTCCGGATAAACTCCGAATGCGTACCAAGAAAAGATAGGGAGTGAGGGCGCGGGTGCTAAGGTCCGCGTCCGAGAGGAGAAGAATCCAGACCGCCGGCTAAGGCCCCCAAATAACGGTTAAGTTGAACTAACGAAGTCGTACTGCAAAGACAGCCGGGATGTTGGCTCGGAAGCAGCCATTCATTCAAAGAGTGCGTAACAGCTCACCGGTCAAGCAGTGCGGCGCGGATAATACTCGGGCATAAACCGTTTGCCGAAGCCGCGGATGTGTGAAGAACACATGGTAGGGGAGCATTCCGCGCAGTGTAGAAGATAAGGGACGACCCTTGTTGGAGCGTGCGGAAAAGCAAATGCAGGTATAAGTAACGATAAAGGAAGCGGGAAACTTCCTCGCCGAAAGACCAAGGGTTCCTGATCAACGCTAATCGGATCAGGGTAAGTCGGGCCCTAAGGCGCAGCCGAAAGGCGCAGCCGACGGAAGAAAGGGTTAATATTCCCTTACTGCCTTAACGAGCGATGCGGGGACGGAGAAGTGAAAGTCCTGCCGTCTGACGGAACAGACGGTTAAAGGGTGTAGGCGCTGATCGCGGACAGGCAAATCCGCCGCGAGAGCCGAACCTGAAAGTATGCCAAGCGCTTGCGCAAGGCAATAACGGATGTAATCAGGCTCCCAAGAAAATCCGCTATGCATATTGTTAAGGCACCCGTACCGTAAACGGACACACGTGGTCGGGTAGAAAATACTAAGGCGCTCGGTAGATTCACGGTTAAGGAACTAGGCAAAACAGTCCTGTAACTTCGGGAGAAAGGACGCCTGCAGGAATGCAGGCCGCAGAGAATAGGCCCTGGCGACTGTTTAACAAAAACACATGGCTGTGCAAAAAGGAAACTTGAGGTATACAGCCTGACACCTGCCCGGTGCCGGAAGGTTAAGAGGAGAGCTCAGGAGCAATCCGAAGGTTTGAATTGAAGCCCCGGTAAACGGCGGCCGTAACTATAACGGTCCTAAGGTAGCGAAATTCCTTGTCGGGTAAGTTCCGACCTGCACGAATGGTGTAACGATCAGGGTACTGTCTCAACCGTGAGCCCGGTGAAATTGTAGTATCGGTGAAGATGCCGATTACCCGCGATGGGACGAAAAGACCCCGTGAACCTTTACTATAGTTTTACATTGATTTTGGGCACCGAATGTGTAGGATAGGCCGGAGGCAGTGAAGCGGGTACGCCAGTATCCGTGGAGTCAACGTTGAAATACGGCCCTTTCGTTGTCCGGGTTCTAACTCTCCAAAGAGGAGAGGACATTGTATGGCGGGTAGTTTGACTGGGGTGGTCGCCTCCAAAAGCGTAACGGAGGCTTCTAAAGGTGCGCTCCGGCCGATTGGTAACCGGTCTTGGCAGTGTAATGGCACAAGCGCGCTTGACTGTGAGGGAAACATCCCGAACAGGCAGGAAACTGGAGCATAGTGATCCGGCGGTACCGTATGGAAGGGCCGTCGCTCAAAGGATAAAAGGTACTCCGGGGATAACAGGCTGATCGCTCCCAAGAGCTCATATCGACGGAGCGGTTTGGCACCTCGATGTCGGCTCGTCACATCCCGGGGCCGGAGAAGGTCCCAAGGGTTGGGCTGTTCGCCCATTAAAGTGGCACGCGAGCTGGGTTCAGAACGTCGTGAGACAGTTCGGTCTCTATCTATCGCGGGCGCAGGAGATTTGAGGGGTGCTGACACTAGTACGAGAGGACCGTGTCGGACGAACCGCCGGTAAACCGGTTGTACCGCCAGGTGCACGGCCGGGTAGCTGCGTTCGGAAGGGATAAGTGCTGAAAGCATCTAAGTACGAAGCCCGCCTCAAGATAAGATCTCCACAGAGGGTCGTCGAAGACTACGACGTTGATAGGCCGCAGGTGTAAATGCAGCAATGTAAAAGCCGAGCGGTACTAATTGCCCGAACACTTTCCGCGCGAAG